>JAIROK010000126.1 GCA_031257555.1 Campylobacteraceae bacterium
CAGTAAACAGACTTAAAAACCAAAATTCTTCCATTTTGATACTTGGCACAAAAGCTACGATAAACAGTGGTCAATATGAAAAACTTTTGCGTCAAAACGGCTATAACAATCTCGTATCGCTAAGCCCATCGCTTTTCGTTCCCATCGTTGAAGAGGGACTTTTTGAAGGCGAAGTGCTGCAAAGCGCGATGGAGCATTATTTTAAAGATATCAAGCAAGAACCGGATGCTATTATACTTGGCTGTACGCATTTCCCGCTGATATCCGAAGCTATCCGAAGTTATTTTCCAAGAAGCGCTCTTATTCACTCCGGTGATGCGATAGTGGAGTATTTAAGTGCAAAATGTTGTTCATATTCAAGCACAAATGCAACAACACTAAAATTACTCGCTTCGGATAATTTAGAAAGCGTTAAAAAAACTGCAAAAATTTGGCTTCACAGTTTAATCTAAAATTTACATCAAATTATAATTTATTTGTAACTTTTAATTTTTTAAATTCAATTTTACACGGTGTTCCATAGAAAAATAAAAGTGACATATTTGCTACATTAAAATCTTTATTTAATTAGAAATCTATTATAATTATTATATTTTAATAATAATATATATCTTTAAATTTTCATTTTTCTTTTATTTATTTTTTTGTGCAATAGTTATAAAATAAACTTGAATCATAATCTTTAAAGGGAGAAATTTATGAAAAGTTATGTTAAACTTTTAATACCTTTTATTATAGGTATTGCGGTTTTTTTGGTTCCGATACCCGAAGGAGTAAGTCTAAATACTTGGATTTATTTTAGTATTTTTATCGGAGTAATTGTCGGCTTGATTTTAGAGCCTATTCCAGCCGCTTTAATCGGCTTTATAGGCATTACTTTAGCCGTTCTTTTTAGAGTTGGACCGGTAGGTTCGGGAGATAAAAGCGTCAGCGCTTCTGTGGCTATAAATTGGGCATTAACAGGTTTTTCAAACTCGACGGTTTGGTTGATTTTTGCCGCATTTATGATAGGCATAGGATATCAAAATTCAGGACTTGGAAGACGTATCGCACTCTTTTTGGTTAAAAAGCTTGGCGGGTCAACTATCGGACTTGGATATGCCATAGCTATAACAGATGGTGTATTGGCGCCTTTCATACCAAGCAACGCAGCAAGAAGCGGCGGAACGCTGTATCCTATCATCACATCAATTCCACCTATGTTTGGGAGTTATCCTGATAAGGATTCAAGAAAGATAGGAGCATATCTTGCATGGTGCGCCTTGGCTACAACATGCGTGTCGAGCTCTATTTTTCTAACAGGACAAGCGCCAAACCCATTGGCGTTGGAAGTAGCATCAAAATCAGGTGTTAATGTAGTTGATTGGGGCGGGTGGCTTATAGCTTTTCTGCCTGTTAGTATTATACTTTTTATAGCAACTCCGTTATTAGCTTATGTTGTCTATCCGCCTGAAATAAAAGGCTCAAAACAAGTAGTAGAGTGGGCAGCGCAAGAAATCGAGAAAAACGGCAGAATATCTTTAAAAGAGATATTTATGGTAACTATATCTGTTTGTGCATTGGTTTTATGGATAGGAAGCGGATTTTTTGGTGTTAATGCTACAACTACTGCTATTATGGTAATAATAGCGATGATTGCATGCAAGATAATATCTTGGAATGACTTTTTAGGAAATAAACCCGCATGGAATGTTTTAGTATGGTTTGGTACACTTGTTACTATGGCAGCAGGACTTAAAAATGTTGGATTTTTGGATTTTGTTGTACAAATTACAGGTGGATATCTTGCCGGTTTTTCACCTCTTAGCGTAATGATAGGTCTTGTGTTGATTTTCTACTTTGTTCACTACTTTTTTGCTTCCGGAACTGCTCATGTTACGGCGCTGCTCGGAGTATTTATAGTAATGGCTTCATCAATTCCGGGAGTTGATGCATCGCTCGCTACTTTATTAATGGTACTTCCTATGGGAATTATGGGTGTCTTAACTCCATATGGAACAGGACACAGCCCCGTATGGTTTGCAAGTGGATATATCAAAACAGCTGACTTTTGGCGACTTGGCTTTATTTTCGGCATGTTTTATATACTTGTATATTTATTAGTCGGAGTGCCTTGGATTATGAATTTTGCCAAAGATTGGATTTTATAAGCTTATTTTTCCAAAGAGATTAAATCTCTTTGGAAAACACTTTAATCCAAGCATCTAACTTATATAATAAAAAGGCTTATCGCATTTTTTTAAATGTCTAAAATCAAGACAATTATCAATCATAAAAATTAAAAAACAGAAGAGAGTTATTAGCAAAAACAATTTTCATGGTTTTGGTTATGCTTGTTTGCATAAGTATTTAAGATAAAACAGATGAAATAGATAACAAATTAATGATTAGCACCATTTTCATAGACTAAATAATTTGACAAAATTCCCGAAGGAGTTTTTGCTTTTTTGTTAAAAATTTTAGTATCTGCAAATACGATAAAGTTATCTTTGGCTCTTGAGACTGCTACGTTTAGCATATTTGGTTTATTGTCTTTATCAAAAAACATACTGCCAAAATCCTCTTTGCCATACACCATTGAAAATAAAATTATAGCTCTTTCAGCGCCTTGAAGAGCATGAACTGTACCTATTTTTAACTCATTGATGTCAAAGCCATTCTTTTTAAGCTCACGCATCAAGATATTTTTTTGTTCGGTAAATGGTGTGATTATACCTATAGATTCTTCAACTTTTTCATATCTGTTTTTTATCTGTTCTTTGTTTTCTTTCAGCCAATTTACGATGGCGTTCACTTCGTTTTTGTTGTATCTACTCCCGGAATTGGTTTTCATAGAGTTTGCATCAACATGAATGCAGTACATAGGAGGGAAAAGCAAGTTATTGGCTGTTCCTCTTAGTGGTTTTAACTGTCCGTTATATGCTAAAACATTACAATAATTGATAATCTCATCATAGCATCGTCTATGTTCAACAAGAAACAGACCTTTTTCGTCCATATTGTCATCTTTAAAATTTGAAGCATTTTGAGCCATTTTTATTATGCTGCCATTGGAAGCAAGGAAACCTTTCGGACTAAACTCTTTTTCATAAGTCGTATCATTATAATCGCTGATAATTCCACACTCTTTTAAGTTGCCTATATCTATTTTATTTGTAATGTTCCATACTGGTTCTATCTGTTTTGTGTCTCCGACAACAATGGCTTGTTTGGCTAATGAAAATGTGGCTGTGCCGATTTCTGGAGACACTTGTCCGGCTTCATCAACAATCAATAAATCTATAAAATCAAAAAGAGCGGGAGTATCATAGATATTTTTACCATCTTCGGTAGTTTTTAAAAAATTATACGATATAAAAAATTTTGGTGCCATATAAAATGTACTTACAAAACAAGGTGTCAGCATAGCTTGTCTTTTCCATCTATTTATGGTTGCTTCTTTGCCTTTTGAGTTAAAGTTTTTATCTTTTAAGTCAAATTCTAATTTTTGCAAATATCTTCCCTCCCAATAATGAAGTGCAAGTTGAAATGCTTTATGGCGCATTCCAACATCAAGTTCATCATAAAAGCAGTTTGGTTTCAAAGCATCTTTTATTTTCAAATACTCAAAGCTCCAATACTGCTCTTTTGTTTTTGGAGGATTGCCGATGATAGAATTTTTCATTTTCCACTTTTTCCAATTGAGGGTTGCATGTATGATATTTTTTGCGGTTTTTATCTCTAAGTCAATTATTTTAAGTATATTATTTTCATTATAAATTATGATTTTATCTTGCAATACAGAATCTCTTAGTATTATGTCAATTTTATGAGACCTGTTTTCTAAAGCTGTTTTAATTTTTAAAAAGCAGAAAAATTTATTTATAAGCGGTTCTGTTTTAAAGTATGAAATGATTTTTTTCTCTATCGAATTTAACTCTTTAATATAGTTTTGCAGTACATTTTCGTCTAAAAGTTCATGTAAGCATAGTTCTTTATCGGCATATATATTTTTAAAAATCTCTTCTGCGTTTATATATTCGCTCCAGAACAAAGAGGCATTTTTTAACTCTTTTTCTATCTCTTTTATCTCATTTTGGAGTTTATCCATTGCGGTGCGAATATCTAAAAAACTGCTTTTAAGGTATAGTTTGGCTTTATCAAGATAAACGCTTTTGGCTTTTTGCAGATATTCGTTGTTTTCAATTTTGCTAAATAAACCCTCACCGTTTTGTTTTTTATAATTTTGCTTGAGATTCTCTTTGTTATTTGAGGGCAAATAGGTCGCATATCCTTCGATATCGGGCAGCCATCTGTTTTGCAAATATCCGGACTTTGTTTTTGCTGTTGAAAAACTATCCATAATATTGGTAACGGCTTGATTATTGGTAGAGCAGGCTAATATGATAGGTGCATCATCTCCTTTAATGGCATTTTGTACAAATTTATTAGCCACAATGCTTTGAAGCAGTGTCGTTTTTCCAGTACCAGGAGGTCCATTGACGGCGAGTACTTTATCATTGGAATTTAAAAATGTATAAAGGCTTTTTCTTTGAGATATTGATATCGGAAATTCAAATCCCATTTGCCCAATATGTAAAAAATTTACATTTATAAATTGTGATACCTCAAGAGGTTTGAGCTCCAAGTCATTTTTTAGTGTGATAAAAGTTTTTAAAAGCTCCGGGATGTTTTCTTTTAAAATCTTTTCATAGAGTTGTATAATGCCAAAGGAAGCGCTTACCTCTTTATCCGGCAATGCTATTATTCCATTATATATTGTCTCATGGGCGTTTGCGTTATATTTTTGAAACTCTTTAGCTGTTAGCGCTTTGAAGATATTTTTGACATAATCAATATATTCGGCATATGTTTGCATGTGCTCTTTTCCAATCGTTGCAGCTATATCTGCATTTTCGATGGAGCTAAAAATAAATTCGGTTTTTTCATCGGCAAGCGGTTCTAAATATCTTCTTTGAAAGAGAGGAAATGTCTCATCCGGCACCAAAAGCTGCCCATTTCTATCTAAAACGGCGTTAAACCAAAATGGAAATTTTGTACTTTTATCTCCGAGGAACACTAAGTGTTCCGCAAGTGGTCTAAATTTGACAGGAGAAATTATGACGTGTACTTTTTCAATCTTTTGCCAACTGCTGCTTTTTTTGTTGTAAATTCCGCTTTTTTTGTTTATCTGTATCTCTTCGTAATCTATCAATTTATTTACTTGTTCGATATCAAAAACCGTGCAAGCTTCGATATCGAAATTTTCTATTTCAAAATATTGAAGTTTTTCTATATTTATATCTGCCATCAAAGAGTCTGATAGACTTTTTTTCCAATAATTCAACCAATTTTTATATTGCATATAAATTCTCTTTATGTCTTTGCATGGTTTGCTTAGTGTATGTTGATAATTATACTATAAATATTTGTCGTGAAAGGGCAGGGCGTATTTTAAAAAATTAAGTTTTGCCGGAATAGGATTCGAACCTATATAGCGAGATCCAGAGTCTCGCGTCCTGCCGTTAGACGATCCGGCAATGGATCAAAAACGCTATTATAAGAAATTTTTCTTAAAATATCAAAATACGATAAATGCCGCAATATAATAAAAACAAGCGGCAATGAAAATATGAAAGTTAATGTTGAAATAATATAAAACGTATCAATAGAGTTAAAGTTCGCATCAAAATTTAATATTATTTTGTCTGCCTTTATTCTATAAAACACCATATTGATTTTGCACAGGCTTGAATTTATCAAAAAGACATAAGAGCTGTATCAAAGTTATGGGTTTTGCGCAAACAGAAAATTATTTGGTTAAGCCGATACAAAAGTTGTATTAAAATACGAAAATAAACGACTTGAAGACTTTGAAATCAGTAAGTTGAACCGACACAAAAGTTGTATTGAAATAGTGCTAACGTCGTAACAGCCACAGGAACAGAGACTGTTGAACCGACACAATAGTTATATTGAATTTTTTAGGAGAAGAGATTTTTATTCTTTTCTCCTAAATAAGTATTTATTATTATTGTTTCATTGACATATAACTGTTTAGCGCGCCGATGTATGCCTGCGCGGTGGCGTACATGGTATCAACATTCAGTCCGTGTCCTATTATCGGTTTACCGCCTTCAAAAGCTACTTTTACTATGACTTTGGCAAGCGCGTCTTTACCTTGGCTCACAGCGTCAACTTTATAATCTTTCAATTCTCCGCTGACTTTGCAAACTCTGTCTATTACTTTAAATACGGCGTCCATAGTCCCATTGCCAATCGCCGCTTCGGTTACGAGTTTGTCGTTATGCTTGATGGTTATAGCGGCATTTGGCACGCCTCCTGGATTGCAATCGCTAAGCTGTAACGTAACAAGCTCAAATATTTGAGGTATTTTCGTAATCTCTTCGGCTACAAGCGCGCGCAAATCATCGTCAAAAATCTCTTTTTTTTGGTCGGCTAAGATTTTGAATTTTTCAAACGCTTCGTTAAGCTCTTCATCTTTTAGCGCGTATCCTAATGTGTGCAATCTATCTTTAAACGCATGTCGTCCCGAGTGTTTACCCAACACAAGATTATTTTTGTCAAGCCCTATATCGCTTGGCTGGATAATCTCGTAAGTCTCTTTGTTTTTCAAAACGCCGTCTTGATGTATGCCGCTCTCATGCGCGAAAGCGTTTTTGCCGACTATCGCTTTATTTGGCTGAGGTTCGATGCCCGTGATGAGCGAAACAAGTTTACTTGTAGGATAAATCTCTTTTGTATTGATATTTGTGTAAAGCGGCTTAAATACATCCTGCCTTGTTTTTATCGCCATAACTATCTCTTCAAGCGCCGCATTTCCCGCGCGCTCCCCAAGTCCGTTTATAGTGCATTCAACCTGTCTCGCGCCGTTTTCAATAGCCGCTAAGGAGTTTGCGACCGCTAAACCCAAATCATTGTGGTTGTGTACCGATATAATTGCTCTGCCGTTTACAAAATCGCTAAGCTCTTTTATGCGCGAGGCTATCTCGTTTGGAAGTCTGTAGCCAACCGTATCGGGGATATTTAGCGTCGTAGCGCCCGCGTTTATCACGGCGTCCAACACCTCTTTTAAAAAGCCAATCTCGCTTCTTCCCGCATCTTCACAGCTAAATTCCACATCATCCGTGAAAGTTTTAGCGTACTGCACGCCTTGTACCGCCCGCTTTATCACTTCGTCAGGTTTCATCTTTAATTTGTATTCCATGTGAATGGGGCTTGTGGCTAAAAACACATGCACTCTTCTATATTGTGCCGAAGCTATGGAGTTGGCTGCCGCTTTAATGTCATTTTCAACGCATCTTGCAAGAGAGCAAACCGTACTTTTATCTATCTGTTCGCTTATTCTTCTTATCGCGTCAAAATCGCCCGGACTTGCTGCGGCAAATCCAGCCTCTATAACATCAACGCCAAGTTTTTGCAATTGCAAGGCTATTTGTATCTTCTCTTCCGTGTTCATGGAAGCGCCGGGGCTTTGTTCGCCGTCTCTTAAAGTCGTATCAAAGATTTTAATTATATTACTCATTTTGTATATCCTTTACAGTAAAAGATGTTTGAAAAAACATCGCAAAAAAGTTGAAAACTAAAACAAAAATTACAGGGAAAAAAGTGCGGATAAATGAAGCAGGAGCGCGTTTTTAATCTCAATTTTAGGTAAGATTTTGATGTATTTGGCAATGCCTATGCTTAC
>JAIROK010000127.1 GCA_031257555.1 Campylobacteraceae bacterium
CCGGTACAGTATCTTTTAGTGGGATTTGCGATGGTCATTTTTTACACGCTGCTCATTTCCATATCGGAGTTTATAGATTTCTCTTTAGCGTATCTTTTGTCTGCCGCAGCCGTTGTATCACTCATCACGGCATATGCGAAGTTTGGCATAGATAAAAGTTTAAGTGTCAAAAATATCGCTATTATCGCATTGGCGCTGTCATTTTTGTACGGTTATTTGTATATTCTGCTTCAGCTTCAGGATATGGCGCTGTTGTACGGTTCTATCGGATTGTTTGCAGCGCTTGCGGTTATAATGTTTATGACAAGAAATGTGAGCTGGTATGAGGAACAGCAAAATGAAAGCCGTGAGAGTTAGCAGAAGAGACAAGAGTCGATGATTTATTTACTTACTTCTGTTTCTTCTTTTCCTCTAAAGCCATAAGAATAAAATAGTAACTACGATATTAACATTTGCCATTTCTGTGTAGTATGATCTCAAAACCATCAATATCATAAGTTTTTATTATTAAAATATCTTCCATATACTTAAAAATTGCAAACTCACCAAAAATATCATCATGCTTTACAATTGAAAAATTTATAAAATTTAAACAAATTTTTAGCAAAATAGTCTTATTCTAACTATTATTTAAATTTTAACTTACATGATTTAATTTTCACAAGGATACAACAAGGTGCATATTTTTAAAAATTTTTTTAGTAGCTATAACTTTCAAAAACTAACCCCAGTTAATGACGTGGAGTCTACTGCTTATACCAATGCTCTAAACTTTGTATTTAACAATAATGACATTAGAAATGTTGCGATTTCTGGAACATATGAAGCTGGTAAAAGCAGTGTCATTGAGTCATATAAAGCCAAGCATGTTACAAAAAAATTTATTCATATTTCTTTTGCATGCTCTGAAGACACCACTGCAACAAAACAAAATAACCAACAAGAGCTCGTATTGGAAAGCAAAATAGTCAATCAGCTAATTTACCAAATTGATCTAGAAGAAATTTCTGGAACAAACTTCAAAGTCAAACAAAAAACATCTCAGTATGAAATTTTAAAAGGTGCTGCGCTGTTCGCATTTTCAATAAGTTTACTATTATATACAATCTTCTTTGACAAGTGGGTACAAGTAGTCTCTTCTCTGCCATATGATAAATACTCAAATGCATCCGATCTACTATCTATATCAAGTGAATTCATTTACAAAATAACTACATCAGATCAATTCAATCTATCTATAGCAGATCGCTCAGACATAAATGAATCCGACGATCAACTCAGTCTATCTATAGCAGATTACCCAAATACGCTCGATCTACCCATGTTATACGATAAATACTCAAGTGCATTAAATCTACTTATTAGAAAGATATTAATTATTACGACAAATCCTTATGGGCGTATATATAGTGGTATTTTTATTTTATATATACTATCTTACATAATCTGGCTTACGATAAAAACCCAAAAGGATTATGGGATATTTAAAAGAATTAGCTTAGGTGGTAATGAGATTGAGATACTTAAAGATGATAAAAATTCTTACTTTGATAAATATTTAAGTGAAGTATTATATTTATTTGAGTACTCCGGGGCAAAAGCTGTTGTATTTGAAGATATAGACGAGTTTGCTACAAAACAAATATTTTCAAGATTGAGAGAAATTAACACGCTTGTAAATAATAAACTGTATCAGAAATATAGAGGCTCAAAAGAACATATCAAATTTTTTTATCTGATTCGCGATGATATATTTACATTCAAAGACAGAACAAAATTTTTTGACTTCATAATACCAATCATTCCTGCTATAGACAGCTCAAACTCTTATGAGAAATTTATTGAATACTTTAAAGAAGGAAGGATATTTGAAAAATTTGATGTAGGTTTTTTGCAAAATATAGCATTATACATAGACGATATGAGAATGCTAAAAAATATATATAATGAATTGCGCATATATCAAGACTATATACAAACTGATTTGGACAACAATAAGCTGCTTGCTATAATTATTTATAAAAACTTTTTTCCTAAAGATTTTAGAGATTTACAATTAAACAAAGGGTGCGTATATACTCTTCTTACAAAAAAACAAAATTATATAAAAACATATGTACAGCCAATAGAAACTATTATCAAAGAAAAACAAAAAGAGATTAACAGCATATATCAAGAACACCCAAATAGTATTGACGAGTTAGATACGTTATTTTTTAATGAATATAGTAATTATTGTTGGGATTTCAATATAAAAAACAAAAATGCAAAATATTATACAAACAAGTTGGAATTTATAAAAGATATGAAGACAAATCCTTATATGGCTGGAAAATATCAAAAACGCCTACATATTCTTGAGGATAAGATGGATAATAAAATTCAAGAGATAAAAAATGAAATAAAAGAATTAGAGCATAAGATTGTTAAAATACAACGTGTGAAATCGCAACATATTATAGATAAAATGGGTATTGATATTATAAATAATTATGAAGAAATAAATATAAATAATTATAAAAATTTAATTATATATATGATTTATAATGGTTTTATTGATGAAACCTATCATGATTACATGAACATATCCAAGAAGCAATGAAGATATTTTATATTATAATGTTATTTATTTAATAAATTAATATGCTTTGACCAATTTAAAAACTTCTAGTTGCCATATAAATAGAATGGTATTTTCACCATCCTAAATCCTTTTGGATTTTTAAATTATCATTGAAATCTTAAAACTATTTTTACTGTAATGTTTTTAATATTGTCTATCTTCACAAAACATAAATTATCTACCGAGCTTTCACTCAAAATAACTGTTTTTATATTTTCAGATTTGACACCATCGATTTTAAATATTTCTACAGATTTTAACCTCTACCGATTTTCGTACTCTTTTCTATCCTTATCTTTTATTGGAAAACATATATTTTTATTGTTGAGATGTGTTATTGTCATAAAAATGCATATATTTTAAAGCAATATTATTATTTGCGCACTCTCAAACAAAATACAATAAAAAGTTTCATATCAATCAATCTTCAAGACCGCTAAAAATGCCTCTTGCGGAAGCTGGACTTTTCCTATCGCTTTCATGCGCTTTTTGCCCTCTTTTTGCTTTTCCAAAAGTTTGCGCTTACGCGTTATATCGCCGCCGTAACATTTTGCCGTAACATTTTTGCCCATTGACTTGACCGTTTCGCGCGCGATAATTTTATTGCCCACGCTTGCTTGTATGGCAACTTCAAAAAGCTGTCTTGGCACTATCTCTTTCATGGCATTTACAAACTCTCTGCCTTTTACTTGCGCTTTGTCGTTTGAGACGATGATGGAAAGCGCGTCCACCACCTCTCCTGCCACCCTTACGTCAAGTTTGACAAGATTTCCCGCGCGGTAACCTGAGGGTTCATAATCAAAACTTGCATAACCTTTTGTGGCGGATTTTAATTT
>JAIROK010000131.1 GCA_031257555.1 Campylobacteraceae bacterium
GGAATGGACGAGAAACTTTTAGCGGTTCCTGTGAGCAAAATAGACCCGACATTTGAAGGAGTTAATTCTCTTAAAGATTTGCCAAAAGCCACTCTTGATAAAATTAAAAACTTTTTTGAGACATATAAAATGTTAGAACCGAATAAATGGGTAAAAGTAAAAGATTTTGCAGACAAAGAAGCTGCTGTTGAAATTTTGGAAAAAGCTATTAAAAACTATAAATAAATCGATGTTGTTTTGATGCCATCTGGCATCAAAACAACATATACTTTAGTCATATAAATTTTTATATATTTTATTCCTTCCTCTTGTCCATTCTTGCTTTTTACTTACTATAAAACATGTAGCCCATCAGTGTTTATCTTGAAACAAATTTATCCCATTTTCTTCTTGAATAAAAAAAGTGCGGTGCTAAGTGAAAATACACCCAACAAAAACATCTTTGCAAGCAAAGGAATAGCAATCTCAAAGCTTATATCTTTTAAAAATACGCCTTTTATAAGGATAATGTAATATTTCAATGGAATAAAATCCGACAGAGGCTGAAGCCACAAAGGCATATTTTCTATAGGCGATGAAAAACCAGACAATAAAAATGACGGCAACAAAAAGATAAAAGAGCCCAAAATAGCCTGCTGTTGAGTCTTGCAAACAGATGAGATAAAAAGCCCAACCCCTGATATCGTAAACAAAAAGATAGTAACACCAAGATAAAGCATCAAAAGAGAACCATAAAAAGGAACTTCGAAATAAAAAAATGCCAAAAGCAGTATAATCGATGAAATCAAAATACTTATGATAAATCCCGGAATAAGTTTGCCAAGCAGTATTTCTATCGAACTTAGAGGAGATACTAAAATCTGCTCAAGAGTACCAAGCTCCTTTTCTCTGGTTATCGAAAGCGCACTTAAAATTACAGCGAGCAACATCGTAATGGAACCAAAAAGATTTGGCACTATCCACCAAAAATTGGTAAGATTTTGATTATACAGATAGCGAGAATATATATCTAATGGATTTTTCCGTACCTCATCTCTGGCTTGAAATCTCATAAGTGTTTGAGATATGTAATTCTCTACAATTTGAGCAGTATTTGAGCGGCGTCCATCAAGTATAAGCTGTATTTTCGAATCTTGAGTACCCAAGTCTTTAGCAAAATTATCAGGTATAACTATAAAACCTATTATCTTTTTCACATCTACCATTTTTTTTGCTTCATCATAGTTTTGTGTGCTTATCAAACTTCTTACATAACTTGAACCCTTTAACTCTTGTATAAACTCTCTGCTTTGACTGCTTCCATCTCTGTCAAAAATCGCCAAATCTACATATTTTACCTCTGTAGTAGCCGCAAATGAAAAAACAAAAATTTGAAATAACGGCGGCATTATGATGATAAACAAACTTTTTTTATCATTTTTGATAGACAAAAACTCTTTTTTGATAAGCGCAAACAGTCTCATTCAAGCCCTTTTTTAGATTTTATAAAAACCAATAAAAACAAAATTATTCCTATCGCTATTATCCAAAGAACACTTGTTAAAAATATCTCATAAATATTTCCCGCCAAAAAAATCGTCTGAATAGAATTTACAAAATACCTAGCCGGCACGATGTGTGTCAACACCTGAAGCCAACCTGGCATATTTTCTATCTCAAATAAAAATCCGGACAATAAATATGCAGGCAAAAAAGATATTACTAACGATACTTGAGCGGCAATAAATTGATTTTTTGTAATTGTAGAGATTAAAAGCCCGCTGACAAGAGCTGGAAAAAGATATATCGCACCCATCAGAAAAAGTATCAGCAAACTGCCTCTAAACGGTACGTTATACCAAAAGCATGCTATCAAAACGCATAACAGTAATGACGCCATTGCGATACAAAAGTACGGAATAATCTTGCCCATGATTATCTCAAGCATAGAAGTCGGAGTTGCCATCATGGCTTCCATAGTGCCCCTTTCCCACTCTCTTGCCACAACAAGTGATGTTAAAAGAGTCCCTATCATAGTCATGACAATGACTATTGACCCGGGAATTAAAAAATGCACGCTTGAAACCGAAGGATTGAACCAGTATCTTGACTCTATTTTGATATCCGAAGCTGTTACAATACCGTTTTGCTTTGCCCAAATAAAGATGATGCTGGTTATATATTTTTGCATAAAACCGGCAAGGTTAGGTTCTGTTGAGTCCATCAGGATTTGGATTTTATAGCTATCGTCTTTACCAAATTTATCATCTATATCTAAAACTGCTTTTATTTTATTGGCTTGGAGCATATTCATGAAAATCTCTTTGTTTTTACTCTCGCTCACTATAAAATATTTTGACCCTCTAAATGACTCCGTAAGTGTTCTTGCATAAGTGCTGTCACTTTTTGAAACAATGCCAATCGGTATATTTTTAGCATCAAGAGATACGGCATATCCCATCAAAAAAAGCAGTAAAAACGGTAAAACGATAACTATCAAAAGGGAGCTTGGATCACGCATTATTTGCAAACTCTCTTTTTTAATTAATGCTTTGAGGTGCTTTATATTCATCTAATCTTCTTCTTTATCATGCATCTTAACAAGATGTATAAAAGCGTCATCCATAGATGCCGTTGGTGAAACTTGTGCTTTTAGTTCATCCGGTGTTCCAACGGCTATCGCTTCGCCTTTATATACCAACATTATCTTATCGCAATACTCAGCCTCGTCCATAAAATGCGTGGTTACCATAACACAAACCCCGCGCTTTGCTATTCCGTTGATGTGCGTCCAAAATTCTTTTCTTGTTATCGGGTCAACTCCGGAAGTCGGCTCATCTAAAAACAAAACCGGCGGTTCATGTATCAAAGAACAAGCAAGCGACAAACGTTGCTTGATACCAAGCGGAAGTTCATTTGCATTCACATGAAGATATTTTTTAAAATCAAAAATATCTATAATGGTATCTATCTTTTTGCGAATATTTTTTACGCCATAAAGGCTCGCAAAAAAATCAAGGTTGTCTTTTAACTTCAAATCGCCGTAAAGTGAAAATTTTTGTGCCATATAACCAATATTTTTTCTTACTTTTGAATTTTTCAAACTTCCATGCAGTACTTTCACGCTGCCGCTCGTAGGCGTCAAAAGTCCGCAAAGCATTTTGAATGTTGTTGATTTTCCGGCTCCATTTGGTCCCAAAAGTCCAAAAATCTCACCGGAATTTACCGTAAAATTTATATTTTTTACTGCTGTAAAACTGCCGAACTTTTTCGTCAAATCTTTTACTGTTATTAGATTTTTCCGTTTGGGCAGCTTTAGCATCACATCTGCCAAAATAGAGCGTGCTTTTGTCTTAACCTTTAAAATATCAAGAAATGTCTCTTCGAAGCTTGGTTTTATGCTTGAAACTTTTATATTCTCTCCGATTGTATCTAAAATATCCATTGGAAAGTCAGCATTTTTTTTCAATACGACTTTTATGTGCGAACCTATAAGCGCAGCATCGAGCAATATTTCAGATTCCAAAACAGAGCTTACCGCCTCTCTTTTATTGAAAAAATCACCCTCTATCTTAAACACTCTCCCTTTCAAAGTATCCGTTAACTCTTCCGGACAGCCATGGTATAAAATATTTCCATTATTAAGTAAAAGCACATTGTTGCACATTTGTGCTTCATACAGATATGATGTACTCCAAACAATAGCCACATTGTCCATCAAAAACAAGTTGACCATGTCCCACAAATCATGTCTTGATATAGGATCAACTCCTACGCTTGGTTCGTCTAAAAGCAAGATTTTTGGTTTTTTGATAAGTGCACATGCAAGCGCTAATTTTTGTTTCATTCCTCCTGATAAATTGCCTGCCCTTCTTGAGGTAAAAGGCTTTAACTTTGTAAATCCCAACAGTTCATCTATACGCTCATCAACATTTGCAATACTGCGCAAAGAGGCATAAAGCTGCAAATTTTCCAAAACACTTAAATCTTCATAAAGTCCGAATTTTTGTGGCATATACCCGACTTGCTCTAAAAATTCACTACTTTTGTCAGGCATATTTGCACCCAAAACTTTAAGCTCTCCGCTATCAAAACTCATAAGTCCCGTAAGCAGTCTGATTAATGTGGTTTTACCTGCGCCATCAGGTCCTATAAGCCCTGTTATTTCACCACTTTTAGCAGTAAAACTTATATTATTAAGGGCAATATTATTTTTAAAAGATTTTGTAATATTGCGCGCACGAACTGCTATCATCGTTTTAATTTTATTGTTACCGGCATTCCTTGTTTTATCCTTTTATCCGAGTCTTTTATCAAAACCCTAAAACGATAAACAAGGTCAGCTCTTAACTCTATTGTCTCAATATTTTTTGGAGTAAATTCCGCTATTGGCGATATGTTTCCGATAATACCCAAATATGGCTCTTTGCGCACATCAGTATGCACCAAAACTTCATCTCCTTGTGAAATAAATCCAAGATGCGTCTCATCTACATAAGCTTTCACCCAAAACTCATCTTGTCTTGAAATCTCCAGCACCTTCTCTCCAGGATTTACGATAGCGCCCTCCTCTTTCAATCTTGAGAGAATAATACCTTCAAAAGGTGCTTTTATGACACTGTCCTCCAAATCCTGTAAAGCTGCTTTTAAAGTTGCCTCGAGGGATTCTACAAGTAGACTTTGAGCTTTTATATCCTCATCTTCATATCCTTTTGTGCGCATATCATAAAGCGCTTCGGCTTTTTTAAAGATACCTACAGCCGCTTCATATTTATATTGTGCATTTAGATAAGCTTCTTTTGAAGTAGCGCTTTTATTATAAAGTTTTTTTTGTCTCTCAAGTGCATCTTCAAGTAATCTTAAATTTGCATAAGCATTTTCGAACTCGCCTTCGGCTTCATTGATATCCTCTTGCCTAAAACCTCTTTTGAGTTTGTCAAGCTTTATCTTTTCGGCATCAAGTCTTGCTTGTATCTCAGCTATGTTGTTTTGTATATTTTTATTGTTTAAAGTTACTAAAATCTCATCTTTAATGACGCTATCACCTTCATCTTTATTGATTGTTTCTATTTTTCCTAAAAATCTAAACCCAAGACTAACAGTTCTTGTGTCTATATTGCCGTAAAACGACAAATCTTCACTTTTTGAACCTTTGAAAGCATATAGTAGTGATGCAGCTATAACAAGTGCAATAAAAAAAGTAAACGCCAAAGCTTTTTTCATAATTATAGAACTCCTTAATTTTATAAGAAAAATGATATAATAACATAATTTGCTTATATTATTGGTTAATTTATGAAAGGTTTTTAATTTTTTCATGGTTGGAATCGATTTAATTAAAATTAAACGCTTTGAAAATTTCTTAGAAAAATTCGGGAAAAAAGCACTTGAAAAATATCTTGATGAAGATGAGATAAAGCTTGTAAAAAATGCTCAAAGCGCGGCAGGATTTTTTGCTGCCAAAGAAGCAATATCAAAAGCTTTGGGTGTTGGCATATCAAAAGAGTGTGGATTTTTTGATATCAAAATTTACAAGCTTCCAAATGGCGCGCCCTCCTTTACGCTATCGTCTCACATCATAAAAGCATACGATATAAAATCTGTATCGCTTTCTATATCACATGATGGCGGTTTTGCCGTAGCAGCAGCGATTATTGAAGGTGTGGAACCAAATAAACAAAAATTAAGCCATAGGTAAATGCTAATTTCTGTTTATTTTTCAATTTTTTTTATACACACAATGTGAAAATTACTAATTTATCTATATTTTTTAAAAAATAACATTATAACTAACTAAAATTTGTCGCTATTAGATAATAATTTTACGTATCACCTTTTAAATATTTATAGATTTTAAATGAAAAAACTATGTTTGCTTTTGGTATTTTTTTAAATGATTGATATATAAAATATTTTAGCAAAATATAAAAATTACTTGATTGTTTTACTGTATTATTGGTTTTAGTGCCTATTTTCGCCATCTGCTGATTCATGCTTTAAGATATTGCCAGTTAAATTTAAATCATGTTTTTATATATTGATGGAAGACAAAATTTTTAAATTTGCAAATTTCTTAATATTTACATTTACTTTTATTGTCTTATTACTATTATTTTATTTAATTTTTAACTATAAGTATAATTTATAAATATTCATAAAAACAATTAAAAATTAACAAAACTAACTAAAATATATTATTTTTTATCTATAAAAGAAAAAAATATTATTAAAAAGTATATAAAATTTGCAATAACCATTATACTTGCTATTTTAAATTATTATATTTTTATATTTATACTAATGTTTATAAAAAAGAAAAATAAAGAATCTTAATTATTTTTAAGTTAAAAATAAGTAAAAGAATCATATATAATTATATTAATACTATTTGATATTTATATAATATAGTATTATTAGTTGTTTGCAGTTTTTATAGGATAGACAATAATCACATAACATATAAAACGGCTTTCTTTCACATAATTTTATACAGATAAAAACAAAATGAAAAAACCACACCTCGCTTTGGAAAACTGCTAAAAATAAAAAAATGAGAGCGGTTGAAGGTTGGCATAAATGAATAAAAATTGCCAAACACACATTATCTGATCTCTTATATATCTAATGCTTATAAATAATCTCATATACCTTATCTATAAACTGTCTCCACGTAAGATTGTTAAGCACAAAGTCGCTTCCTGCTTTAGCACGCTCCAAATCACTTTTTGATGCGCCGTGTTTTAAACGTGAAAAAACTTCGATTGCTTCATCTAAAGAGTTTACAACTATACAGTAGTCTTTAAAGATTTTCTCCACTGCTAAACTTGGCGTGCTCACAGCTATGCCGCCGCATGCCAAGATTTCAACCAAGCGGCGCGAATACGCAGTCGGTGAATTTTCTATCGTATTTACATTTAAAGATATAAGGTAATCTTTATATATGTCGGCTGTTTTGGCGTAAGGTATGCTTGGATTTACCCTAAGGTTATATTGTTCTAACGGATAACGGTAATTTTTTGCTTTGCGCTCGGAGTTTCTATCTATCACCGTTAAAGGAAGTTTTGCCCTAAGTGCAGCTTCAAATAACATATGCTGCCAACTTCGACGCCTATCGTGGATTTGCGTGTTATAACTTCCTATAAAATTAGCGGTATTAGACTTAAAATTAAATCCGCTGAAATTATGAATTTTTGGCTGTATGCAAAACGGCGCGACATTAACGCTAACGGATGCGGGCACTATCTCTTTATATCGTTTAACGCAATTCTCATCTACAGTCAAAATATGGTCAAACAGTTTGGCGCTTTTTATAAATCTTTCAAAATGAACATTATCTTCTCTATTCCAAAAGACAGTTGGTACACCTTTGTCCTTTGCCATATCAACTACTCTTGCAAGCGCGTTATTGTTTCTCTTTGGATAGTCAGGATATGAGGCTATCTTGTATTTCCATCTATTTTTATAACCAGACCACGAAGACTCCACAAGTAAAAAATCAAATTTATCGCGCCTTAGCAGATGATACCAATAATTTAGCGGGGTTATAGCGGTATAGTCGATCTCATCTTTGAGACATGTGCTTGTTAAAGTATCACTTATGAGCAGGATTTTACTGCACTGCGGTGTCATCATTTAACATTTCATTTATATTGCGCATGATTTCGACAAAAATCTCTGGTGATTCTGGAATATGTCCTCTTGGGTCGTCATATATCAAACTTCTGTGCCTGCCATCTTTAGATATACCGCTCTTTAAAGGCAATCCCATAGCTTTTGCAAATGGCTGATAGTGTTTTTCCCAATGATGCCCGTCAAGAGTGTTTTGCACCATAAATACTCTGGACACATTTATATTTTTCCACCTAGAAACCATATTAACTCTGTCAGAAAAACAGAGACGAATGGTATCTTCTTGCATATTTTCAAAACAACATTGGCAAATCAATGCAACTTGCTTAGAACTTTCATATGCGAGAGCATCCGTTTGGGAATTGATTGCAACAGCTATAGAACCTTCAATGAAAGCAGAAAGTGCTAATGCTGCAAATCCACCTGCAGATGACCCGTAAATTACAATCTTATTATTGGGAATATTATTGAACTTCGCTAATTTGACAACAAACTTTGCAATCTCAGTCGTAGCATCGTGTGTAGCATCTCCGATGCACCAACCTAATTTAAGTTCGTTATGCAAATTCAATGTAGGATCCGCTATGCATAAGACATTTCCAGCAATCATTCCCTTAAGCGCCCAAGTCCATCGACTAAATATTGGCAATATCGCTTTTTCTCTATTTATTGCAGATGGCATCATTACAAAAAGCACTTTGTTTTCACTATGACAATAAAACGCAGGAATATTCCAAAACTCTCCCTTTAATAAACATGCAACTTGATTTTCAATTCCAGAAAAACTATCGAGAGAAACTTCTATAGGATTCATAAAAATCAGAGAAGAACTTACAGTCTCCGTTGAATTTTCATCAAATTTTACGAAAACCTGTATTTTATAAATTCCAGGAATATTCTCCGTGTCAAACTCAAAATCTGCTCTTTTTGTATACCACACAGTATGAACACGTTGTCCATTCCTAAAAACATAAAATGCAAACTCGTTATTTCCTGTAACAGATTCATTAAGAATAGTTTTGCATACTAAAATATATCCAACAATATCTATTGAAAGTTCTTTGATCATAACTTATGTCACTTCTTTTGATCTGTTTGATGTGTGTTTGATTCAATTTTAAATAAATCATGGCTTTCAATGATTTTAAGTTGTTCAGCAGTTGACAACACTTTATTATAAATTTCAGTAACTCTGCGAGTCATTTTTTCATCATCTTGATACTCCAACAAATAAAGCCAAATTGATTTCCATGTTTCATCAAACCCGCTTATCTTTTGTATACAATACCATAATGCATCATACAGAACTTTCAATCTATCTACATTATATTTTATCTCTTCTTCTTGGTTATAGTTTGGCTGTAAATAAGTTATTGTATCCTTAACTTGCTTTTGTTTTGCATTCTTCCAAGCATTCATATCTTGATTATATTCGGAAACTTTATGTTTTTGGATAAGCAAGTCACCTAAATTGTTTAAATCCTCGTTGTATTTTGGATTATCAAATGGGATATCTATCATTTCTCTAGAAAAAGACGCAAGTAAATCAAACTGCATCTGGCAACTATTAAACACAGGCAAAGATATCACATTTGCAATAAATAACGACAGACTATCAAGACTACTAAATATAATTCTATTGCTGGTATACGCATATGAAAAATGGTAACTATGTCGTGTTGTAAAATAATGGTAAAGCATTTTTAACGGATATCCACCAAGCGGAACTTCATCAAGCACTTTTAAATATTTTTCGACAAAATGCTTGCTTAAGCTTGTGTCACAAATCATTTCAATGGCTAAATCACTGGCTATATATTTCACAGCATATCTCAAATCTGAGATATCGTCAAAATTGGTATCCAAATATTTATGCGCTACATACGGTCTCGAAATCTCTCCACAAGCGCCGCAAACATACAACCTATTATTTTTCTCGTATTCAGTATTGATTGCACTTGCACAATAGTATGTTCCAAGATAGAAACTCCTGATATTCTTATCGCCTTCCCAAATTGAAAAGCGATTGCGTTTCTCCCCAACATTATTCCAAGGTATGTCGAATAAAGTGTTTATTGTATTAGCAACAAGCAAATCATTGCCAGTATCATTTACATTTAATCTGACTTTTGACATATCACTGTTGAGCGAAACTAATGCAGCAAAAGAACACCTGCTATCTAATCCACCCGTTATGTCAAAAATAACTTCCATATTTTGTTTCTTGATCCAATTGATAATAGTCCTCGAATTGGATAATATTTCTCGTTTTGCACGCTTAAACATTATAAAATAATCTCGCATATGAAATACCTTTGCTTGAGTCAACCCTTTTCCAAGCTCGTTATCTGTCAACTCAAAACCATTTTTTGTAATAGCAGCATCCTTCCATATGGGAACCGATTTAACTCCGCAAATATCCATATCAAGACCGATATGTTGTGAAAACATCTGCGTTCTTGAGGAACAAAATTTAATCATACTTGTATTAAAATCAAGTGATAAATTTATCATAAGCTTTTTTAGGATTAACAAAATTAAATGATAACGATTTGCAACAACTGTAATATCTTCACTTTGATAGTAAAACATAAAGTTAAATCCGCAATTGTCTCTAATTATTTTTACACGCTCTTTTTCAGCAAAAACACAATAGAAACAACCAGCACGAGTTCTAATACTTTTTGGGTCTTTTATGTCAAAGATAATATTTTCATTAACTACAGCATAACCTGAAAAAAGAAACTGATTTTCACCATTGCCACGTAATTTTCCATTCGTAATCAGTAGTGTTTTGCACCCCCGCATGTCGCCAAATGTTTGCTGTGAAAAATTATTCAATCCATTTAGGTCAAAATTATTCGCTACATTTTTTGAAGAAACTAATGCAAAATCACATTGTGTATCACTTAAACTATAAAAAGGTAATTCTTCTGTTATAAATTTTGTTTGATATTTGTAGTTATTAATAAATGACATATAATCTTTTAAGTCTTTTTCCATAAAATACAACATTGGTAATGAGCTTTTGATTATTTTGCTTGTTTTGGCTTTATTGGTTACAAATGCCAAAATAGTGTATACTCCGCTTTCTGTAAGTTCATATGAAAAATTGCGACTGTTACACCAACTATTTAATCTGTAATAAACCATCCCGTAACGCATAACATAATAAGTATAAGTTACTTCCATATCACGAAAACTACCTATAATTTCCGCAGAAATTACATTTCTGGAAATAGTAGTCTTTACCTCATAATTAGGAATTCTGATATAATGCTTCTCAATTGCATTTAGCAATTTATCAAATACCGCAACATATTTTTGGTCATCTGCAACAAGAGTTTCATTGTAACGAATTGGAACAATAATATCCTTAGTTTTACCAATGCAACGGATAGCGGCATTCATTTCCTCAATAAGCCAAAAACAAAAATCTGTCTTTCTTTCGATTATTCTATCAACCAAAATAAAAACTTTTAGATATTTTGAATTTGAAGCCGAAAAATGATCCTTCAAAATTTGTCGATTAATTGAGCCTTTATTCTTAAGCTTTATATTGATCGATAAAAAATCAACCACGAGATAGTCAGCATTTGTTTGAGCATAAAAATTAACAAGGTTAGTATTTATATCCACAGAGTTACTATTAAAAAAACGCAATATCTCTGTTTTGCTACTATTTATGAATATAGAGTGTAATTCATCACTAGCTATTAAATCTATTTTAATCACAGATTTGTATTTCCTTTTTATTATTTGTAATTGTCGAAAATCAATGTTGTTGCAAAACTGCCAAAAATTATAAATTTCATTTTTCAAACTGCTTTAACTCTTGTTCTATCACTATATTCGATGCACTCTGTCTTCTAACTCGTTTTGCTGCCGCTTCGGACATTTGCAAAAATTTATCGGGATTACTGTATAAAAATTCTATTGCCTCAGCAATCTCTTCGGCACTTTCTGCTTTAGCCAAAAAACCGCATTCGTCATCTACAAATTCAGGAATAGCCGCAACGCTATTTGTTATCGGTACAAGCCCCGAAGCCATAGCCTCATCTCTTGATACACCATGCGAATCCCATCTTGTAGGACATAAAAAAACTCCATGCTGTTTATGCAGTTTTGCTATCTCTTGTTGTGTTAAAAAACGCTTCTCTATAATTACGTTTGGGTATATTTTCAAAGGGGTTAATATCTCATCAAATAAAGCACCGTTGCCTATCATCCTAAACCCCAACTCTTTAAAAAATGATTTTTGAGATAATAACCGAATGGCTTTAGCGCTCAAATCATTTGCATATTGTGCTGATGAATATGGTCTTATAGATAAAATTTTCAATCTCTGTTCTTTTGGCTTTGCTTCGTAAGAAAACAATCTTGCATTGATAGGATTGTGTATAATGGAATACTTATCTTTAGGTATAGCAAAACCCAAATCCTCCATAACTTCTTTGGCAAAATAATCCGACACAAAAACCAATTTTAGGTTTTTCGGTATCTTTTGCAATAAATCTTGCCAAAAACCAAATCTTTTTTCGCTTTCAATCTTGGCTGCATTTAACTGCTCTTCCGTACTGTAGTTATATTCGCGTCTCCACCAAGGCTGTATCTCAGAGCCGTGTATCCACACCGTTATATCTACATCATACTCTTTTAACACATCCCACATCTGAGCATTCAAGAAATGCGCAAGTACACTTTCGTATCTTTTGCTGTCCAAAAGTGTATGCAGTACCTTTTGTGAACCTGTGATAACATCTATATTTTCAAACTCATAATATGATATATCTTCATTCATGCGCAGACAAAACAGATCAACATCTATACCTTTTTGTTTGTACTCTTTTACACGGCTATGAACAAAACCGTTACGGTATAAATTTTCGTAACTTGGATATATATTGGTAATAAGCAAATATTTTGTTTTACTTAGAATCTCTTTGGATTGGATATCTTTATGGGATAAAAACAGCATTTGAATTTGTGCTGCTCCACCACCAAATACTCGCCACCCAAGACGTATATATTCCGTGCCTATAGGAATATTAACCGTATGATTGCAATTTGCAGTCTTAATCTCATGACTTATTCGCTGTTTTTGAGCATCAAAAAACAGTAGAGTAAGCATTATATTGAGCCCTGGCGTTGTTTCCAAAAAGAAATTTATTTTATCGTCTTTAGCTTCCAAATCACTTGGAGTAATATAATTAGCAGCATAAATATATTCGTGTTCTCCGCTTTTCATAGATGAGTTTACTGTGATACCAAACTCATCTTGTTCTATAGCTACCTTTTTGTTTTTGCATATACCGAATATCTCTTGAAGTTTACTGATATTTAGTTTAGGCATATCGTCCGAAGATTCGTTTGAAGGCATGATATTTTCTGCTTTTTGCATTAACTCGCCAATGCTAAGTCCGGTATCAATTTTTATATCGTCAACTTGCAATATCTCTTGAGCGCCTATGTTGTCACCATATCTGCAATAATTATACGAATCTATCGCTACAGAGTCCGATTTGGTGTATTTTTTATCGGATAAGGTCTCTAAAAATTTGACAAGTTTCTCTTTTTGGAGTATTTCAATGCGTGCTATACTGTTGCGAAATTCCAATGAACTTACTATGTGATAAGCTTTATCTTTGTCTATCAATTCAAGTTTATCATCTATATATTGATAATGAGAGGCTTTGCCTATCACTTTAGCTTTTGTATATTTAGTAGCTAACGCCAAATCGAGCAGATAATTTTTGCCATAATAATCTTTTGAATGAATGCCTGCTATCATCGAAGCATTGTTTACAATTTTAGATATTGTCTTATCTTTTGCATCATTATAATCTATAAAATGGATACGCTCATCTTCCTCTTTTATTGTATTCAAGTTTTCACCCAACAATACATATAGTGATACTTTAGGATAACTTTGTCGTTTGAAACTTGAGAGTATGGATTTTAGTTCATCTTCGTTTTTAGCAAAAGCGAGCATTGCAACGTAAGGCAATGAGTCTTTGACTTTTTGGCTGTCGACTTTACTCAAGATATAGTTTAAACGCTCTTCGTATGTATGTTCCATCATAACTTTGCGTAAAGCTGCCAATCTCAATTTGCTGGCATATTCCTCACTGTCTAATGATTTTTGCAGTCTGCTTATTATCTCTTTTGCATTATCTGTAGATATAACCAAATCGCCAAACATCAAACGTAAACCTCGTGAAAAATTACTGACTGTTATAGTGTTGCAACCAAGCAACTCATAGACTCTTCTGGCAAACATACTTTGTGAATACTTTATAGAATTGAGATTTATAGCGTATCTATAACCCTTATAAGCCACATCTATATCTTTGAACGGCAAAACTCCTGCTATAAAAGGTTGGTACTCTTTTGGAAATTGGTAATTTACATCATTTTTGCCAAAATTTCTGTCATATATCTCTACAGGACGAAAATCCGGCAATAAAGAGATGAAACTATTCAAATCCTGTGTGCGTCCGGGATATCTTACATAGTATGCACCGGCAAAACAAAATGCATCTTTTCTTTTATAAAGCTCGATAGGATTATGAATGGCAGGCTGAAATGCGAATGGAAGCAAATATACACGTTCATGTCCAAGTGCAGCTTTATATCTATGGATACAATCTATATCTGTCGTAAAAACAAAATCAAACTGCTTTGCTGTATTTAAAAATGTCTCAAAATGTATAGGGTCTTCTTTGTTCCAAAAAACAGTAGGTATATTTTTGTTTTTGCACCATGTCACAATTTGCTGTAACTCTTCCGAATTATGTCCTACCTTACTTCCCCAGAGTTCATCTTTGCCTCTCCATGCAGATTCTATAAATAATAATTCGGGTTTAAACTCTTTAAGTTCATTTTGCCAATTATCAGGAGTCAACTGCTTGATGTCACATTCGTAACGATATGAATTAAAAGTAAAATCATCCATTATCACAGCTACACGTAATTTATTTTTGATTTCATCTTTAATTGCCAACGAATACGCTTTTTTGCTTTTTTGCAGTAATTCAGGCATAGCGATATTGGTTTGCGGAGTATTAATAAATTTAATATCACTTTGTGTATCAATAGGCGTTTTGTGTATATTGTGCTTTTTTGCTAATTTTCTTCTTTTGGACTCTTTATAAATATCAAAAAGAGCAAACGGCAGCTTTATAATTCCTTTTGCAGTTTTTAGTCCATTTAACAATCGATATCCAAGCTGATATGTTATGCTTGCTCTTAATTGTATGACATCTTTTTGGGCTTGAAAATATTTATCATTAGCGCTCTTTAAATCATTTATCGCAATGGTTGATTTGGTTTTTTCTGCTTCTAACTCTTTTTTTAAAATTGCAATTTCTTTAGATCTCAATTCATTTTGTATATTTAAATTTTTTTCATTTTCTTCAATTTTTGCCTCATACACAGCAACTATTTTTTTCAAAAGTTCACTATTTTCACGTTCTTTTTCATACGCTATGCGTAAATTATTTAACTCCTCTTTTAAGATATCTGTTTGTGTATAAGTTTTGTTTTTTGTCTTTGCGGCTTTTGTATTCATTGTACACCTTTCAACGCGCCGCAAAAATCCAGCACTTGCGTATCATGCAAAATTTCCGATGATTTAAACTCATTGTGTCCGACCAATACAAAATTGCAGGCAGAATTATCAAAATCCGCTAAGTCTATCAATTCGCAATTTTTATGCTTTAATTTTTCCGGCAACTCTTTGATATTCGGCTCTACTACATTCACTTTCAGACCATTTTGAAGCAGTGCATATACAATCTCCACAGCCGGACTCTCGCGCAAATCATCGATATCGGGCTTAAAAGCAAGTCCAAAACAAGCTATCGCTATATCGTTTTTATCTTTTTGCGGATTTTCTTCTAAAAATCTTGATATGGCATTATTGATTTTATCCACTACCCATTGAGGTTTATAACCGTTCACCTCTCTTGCCGCTCGTATCAGCTTTGCCTCTTTTGGGCTCTTGCTGACTATGAACCACGGGTCAACTGCTATGCAGTGTCCGCCCACTCCGCACCCGGGCTGTAAGATATTTACTCGTGGATGGCGGTTTGCCAAAGATATAAGCTCCCAAACATTTATACCAAGTTTGTCACATATAACGGATAATTCATTGGCAAATGCGATATTTACATCTCTGAAGCTATTTTCTGTGAGTTTGCACATCTCTGCTGTTTTGTCATCTGTAACAATGCACTCGCCTTTTACAAAAGTTTTGTAAAGTCTAACGGCGGCATTTGAACATTTTGGTGTCATACCGCCTATGATTCTGTCGTTTTCTTCAAGTTCTTTTAGTATGCGCCCGGGCAAAACTCTTTCAGGGCAGTGTGCTATCCTTATATCCGAATCCTCACCGTGAGTCTGCGGAAAAGTAAGGTCTAAGCGCTTTGATGAGAGCCAATCCGCCATCTGTTCGGTCGCCCCAACAGGAGATGTAGACTCCAAAATCACCAAATCGCCTTTTTTAAGCACAGGAGCGATAGATTTCGCGGCAGACTCTATATATGTGAGGTCAGGCTCGTGATCGTCTTTAAATGGAGTCGGCACGGCTATGATAAAAACATCGGCAGCTTTTGGTTTTGTGAAAGCTTCCAAATATCCGTTTGCGACAACACTATCAACAAGTTTGTCAAGTTCGGGCTCTACAATGTGTATTTTGCCTTGATTGATAGTATCGACCGCATGCTGACTTACATCAACGCCCACAACCTTAACACCGCAAGCTGCAAACATGGCAGCAGTCGGCAAACCTATATATCCTAAACCTATCACTGATATTGTCATTACTAAACACTCGCTTTTATTAATTGTTTTTCTTGCATAAATTGTAAAATACGTTCGCAGGCTTTGCCGTCTCCGTATGGATTTAGAGCTTTTGCCATTTCGTTATAACAAGTCTGATTTGTAAGCAGCTCGGTTGCTTCATCTACGATGGTATTTGTGTTCGTTCCGACCAATCTTACTGTTCCAGCTTTCAATGCTTCAACCCTTTCTGTTGTATTTCTCATAACAAGTACGGGTTTTCCAAGAGACGGAGCCTCCTCTTGTATACCGCCCGAATCCGTTAAAATAATATATGAGCGCATCATCAAGTAGACAAACGGTACATACTCTTGTGGTTCTATGAGATAGACATTGTTTAAACCGCTCAGATATCGTTTAACAGGTTCTTGGACATTTGGATTTAGATGCACGGGATATACAAAATCAACATTTGAAAAATTTTTCGCAAGCGTTTTTATGGCAAGACAAATATCCTCAAAACCATGTCCAAAATTTTCACGGCGATGACCGGTAATAAGTACTACTTTAGAACGCAAAAAATGAAATCTATCTTCTAACATTCTTTGAAGTTTCGGGGTTTTTTCTATCTTGTTTTTGATTAGCAAAAGAGCATCTATGACGGTATTGCCGGTTACAAATATAAAATCGTGAGAGACTTTTTCACTCAACAGGTTTTCTCTTGCATAATATGTAGGCACAAAGTGATATTTCGTCAAAACGGCTGTCAATTTTCTGTTTGCCTCTTCAGGATATGGCGAATACAAATCCCCCGTGCGAAGTCCGGCTTCCACATGCGCAACATCTATCTTGTGGTAAAAAGCAGCTAAGCTTACAGCAAATGTTGTGGCTGTATCTCCATGCACAAAAACGATATCCGGTCTATATTCACTCAAAACATGTGTGATTTTTGCCAAAATCGATGATGTTACGTCGGATAAACTCTGATGTGCTCTCATAATATCCAAATCATAATCCGGACATATCTCAAATGTATTTAAAACTTGATCCAGCATACCTCTGTGCTGAGCTGAAACACAAACTTTATGTTCGATGCCATACTCTTTCATGCCTATAACTAATGGTGCCATTTTTATGGCTTCAGGTCTTGTCCCAAATACAATAAGTGTTTTCAAAGTTGAATCTTTATTTAAGTTGCGTTAAAAACAGCAAGTAAGTATATATATATATATTAATTTTTGATTAATTTTATATTTTTTAATATAGTCATAAAATATAAACATTCAAAGTGTTAAAGAAGTAAATATTAAAGTATTGTGATAATCATCAATCGTATTAAAAAATATACATATCACACTTTTTTGTTGGGGTTGAGTGGTAAGAGAAAAATAGCACGGTATCCCCTTGTATCCAAGACTTCGAAAAATATTTTGCATAATCTCACAATCTATTTTCAAAAATGAAATTTTTAGATAAAATGTCTCTAAAATTTGAATACGAGTGTCAATGAAAGAAAAAGTAGAGCGCACTTCGCCGTTTAAACAATTTATATCAGTGATATTTGCCCTGTTCTTAAGAGAGCTTAAAACACGTTTTGGCGGGCGAAGATTTGGTGTATTTTGGACATTTGCCGAACCATTTGTACACCTTGTGGTATTACTCCTTGTGTTCTCTTTTTTGCGTTCCAGAATGATACCTCAAGTACCGTTTGAGCTTTTTTTGATAGCGGGCATAGTGCCGTTTTTTCTTTTTCGTCATATCGCTACAGGGCTTATGTCAAGTATAAGCGCCAATAAAGCTCTGTTTGCTTACGCGCCCGTAAAACCGATAGACACTTATATCACTCGAACCATACTTGAGACTATAATCTACACTGTCATCTTTACTGTTATACTGTTTATTTTAGGATTTTGGGGAGGATTTGACGTCAGTATCGCCAATCCTTTCGGCGCAATCGCTATTTATTTTCTAATCATACTTTTCGGATTCTCATTTGGCATCATTGCAAGCATAGTATCAGACATATTTCCATCTATCAAAATAATCATAAATATGATTTTATTGCCGCTTTATTTTCTATCAGCCATCATGTATCCGCTGTGGATAATTCCCGCACAATATGTAGAATATCTGATGTTCAATCCTATACTGCATTTGTTGGAACTTTTTAAATACAGTTTCTTTTCGTATTATCCTTTGGTAGATGGCATAAATCTTTATTATCCGCTTGGTTTTGAACTTGTGTTGTTATTTATAGCACTTGCATCATACAGAATAAGGCGGCTGGCATTGGCAGCAAGATCATGATAAGACTTGAAAATCTCACCAAATCTTATCCACTTGAAAACGGTCGGCATTATGTATTTAAAAATCTGTCATTTGAATTTCCTGAAAATTCAAACATAGGTTTGATAGGTCCAAATGGCGCCGGCAAAACAACACTTATGAATATTTTAGGCGGCACTGATATACCAGATAGGGGGCGAGTTGTAACAAACAAATCCATCTCTTTTCCCATAGGTTTTGGAGGCGGACTGCAAGGAAGCTTAAGTGCTGCGGATAATATAAAATTTGTTGCAAGAGTTTATGGTTTTACAGGCGAGAGAATGCGTCAAAAAGTAGAATATGTGCGGGATTTTGCAGAAATCGGAGAGTTTTTTTACCAACCTATCAAAACTTATTCATCCGGCATGAAAGCGAGAGTCTCTTTTGGGCTTAGCATGGCATTTGACTTTGACTATTATTTGATAGATGAAGCAGGAGCAGTAGGCGATGCGTCGTTTAAAACAAAAAGTACAGCCATCTATAAAGAAAAATTAAGTAAATCAAATGTTATAATTGTATCTCACAACATGAATGAAATAAAATCGTTATGTGATCACATTGTAGTTTTCAACGCCGGAGAAGCGCATATTTTTAATAATGTAAACGAGGGAATAAAAATGTACCAAAAATTAAAAACAAATGTAGTGCAGCAATGATAATATGCGATATGCCCCTATATAAAAAGGATTCTTACAGTGAGTAAACTTAAAAAACTTATCAAAAGTCCAAAAGGATTTTTGATGGATGCATACATAAAAAGAGTGGGCGTGTGGTTTTTAACGAGAAGTTTTACCATTGTAGTCACCATTCCATTTGCGCTTGCTATTATTTATTATCTATTTTTCGCTGCCGACAGATATGTAAGCGAGAGTATAATATCCGTCAAACAAGCAGGCGAATCATCATCAAGTGCGGCAGGATTTGCAGCAATAGTAGGCATAAACACGCACTCCAAAGAAGACACACTTTATTTAAGGGAGTATATGCATTCATTGGATATGCTCAAAAACTTAGAAAAAGAGATAAACTTACGCGAAATATACACGGCAGAAAAATTAGACTTTTTGTATCGCTTTTACAGCTTTTTGCCGCAAGAGGATTTTTTAGAATATTACAAAAGCAGAGTCGCTATAGTTTATGATGACATGAGCGGACTTTTAAAGGTAAATGTAGAAGCATTTAAACCAAAAGATGCTCAAGCGCTTTCGATACTTATACTCAAAAACAGTGAAATTTTTGTCAATGAACTCTCTCATATTATGTCAAGAAAACAACTTGAATTTGCCGAATGGGAACTTAAAAAATCAGAAAATAGATTGAGCGCGGCAAAAGAGGCAATTTTAAAATTTCAAAACACTTATGGCATTTTCAATCCCATAGAACAAGCGCAATCGCTTGCTGCTTTAACATTGGAATTTGGAGCAGAACTTGCAAAAAAAGAGGCGGAACTTACAGCATTGTCCTCATATCTTCAAGACAATGCACCGCAAATAGTAACACTAAAAAGTGAGATAGAAGCCATAAAAAGACAGATAAAAAAGGAGAGTGGACGCGTAGCTGCGAACTCGGATGATTCTACAAATATATTGGCTTCCAAATATCAAACATTAATAGTAGAAGCGGATTTTGCGCAAGAATTATATAAATTAGCTCTTAGTGCAGTTGAACAAGCCAGGATAGAGAGCGCTAAACAGATAAAACATTTATCAGTTATCCAACAACCCTCAATGCCGCAAAGCGCAAAATATCCGCGCGAAATATACAATCTAATCACACTGCTTGCAATACTGTTTTTATTATATGGTATTACAAGATTGATAAAAGCCACAATAGAGGATCACAAATACTAATGAAAAAGATAGTTTTAATGTTAATTTCGGCTATGTTTTGTTTTGCCGCGGTAGATGTAGGAGCTATTGTTCATACAGATGAAAATAGCAGCGTTGTTTTGACAAATAAAAATGTCTTTGGTGCTCATCTTTTTAACGGAAATTTTGCGAATGTAAAGCAACATATATATAACCCCGACTACCGTATAAACGTGGGCGATACGATACTTTTGAAAATGTGGGGAGCTTTTGAGTTTGAACAATCTCTTATTGTTGATTCGCAGGGAAATATTTTCGTTCCCAAAGTTGGTGTTATCAAACTTCTTGGAATACGAAACGGCGATATAGTCTCTATCATAACACAGCATGTCAAAAATATATTTAAGGATAATGTATTTGTATATGCAGATATGCAGACATATCAAAATGTATCTGTTTTTGTAACTGGAAATGTAAATAAACCCGGTCTTTACGAAGGATTGAGTTCAGACTCTTTAATACAGTACCTTGATAAAGCTTCAGGTATCAATAAGCAATACGGCAGTTTTAGAAAAATCAAAATTTTAAGAAACAATGAGCTTTACAGACAGATAGATTTGTATGATTTTTTAATCGATGGCAAGATGGAATTGATAGCATTTAAAAGCGGTGATGTTATTCTTGTTGAAAGCGTAGGTGCATATATCGACGCTAAAGGCGATGTATTAAGAGAATTTAGATTTGAATCAAGACGTGAATTTATGAGCTTGCAAGAACTTGCCAAATTGGCAGGCATCAAACCAACCACCACAAATGCTATAGTAAAAAGTTACAAAAAAAACAACCGCTTAAGTATCAACTCTTACCATGAAAAAGAGTTTGACAATGTCTTTTTGCGAGCAGGTGATGAGGTAGAGTTTTTACCCGAACATCTTCCAGATGAGATAAAAATAAATGTTATAGGAGAACACAATGGACTTCATACTGTGGTACTCAAAAAAGGTTCTACTCTTCAAGATTTGAAAGATAAGATTGATGTAAATCCGCAATCAAACATGGAAGCCATACAGATATTTAGAAAAAGTGTAGCCGCAGTGCAAAAAAATCTTTTAGATGCACAGCTTAGAGAACTTGAGACACTCACTTTGACAACCGCTTCCATATCTCCAGAAGAGGCAAACATGAGGGCGCAGGAGATAAAGGCTATATTGGAATTTATAGAAAGAGCAAGAAAAATCGAACCAAAAGGGCAGATAACAATAAATGAAAAAACTGCTGCACAAAGCATTATATTAGAAGATGGAGATATCATCAATATACCGACTATAAACAATATAGTTATAGTACAAGGCGAAGTAGGTATCCCCGGTGCATTTACATATATAAACCAACAAAATATCAATGAGTATATATCGCTTGCCGGCGGTTTTAGTCAAAGAGCCAACAAAAAAAGAGTTTTAGTAATAAGGGCAAGCGGTAAAGCCGAAAATTATGATGCGTCTTTGTTTTCATTTAGTAAACCGAAAGTGCAAGCGGGCGACTCTATACTTGTTCTTCCAAAAGCCGAAGGTAAGACTTTGCAATTTACAAATCTTATCACTCAAATATTATATAACGTAGCTATAGCAACAAAAGTTATACTTGATATATGATTTTTTCAGCATCAAAAAAGCTCACAAAAGATGTGAGTCATTTTTTAAACATAAAACACTACTCTTTTTTAGATAGAGTTCTTGGAAAAAGTGGTGTTTTTTATGGCTGGGGCAGAAAAAAATCAGGATTTGAAGCTATATCTTTAGCTAAAAAACACAAAACATCTTTTGTTCTTTTAGAAGATGGTTTTATAAGGTCACTCGGACTTGAGAGTGATTTGTTTGCATCTTTTAGTCTTATTGAAGATAATGTCGGCATCTATTATGATGCCACCAAAGAGAGCGCGTTAGAACGCATACTAAACAGTTATGATTTTAAAAACGATGAGAAGCTTTTGGCTGAAGAGGCGATTTGTCTTATTGCAAAACATAACATATCCAAATATAACCATGCTAAAGATTTAAATGAGGATTATTTCCAAGATAATGGCAAAAAACGGATTTTAATAATAGCACAAACAAAGAATGATGCCTCTTTGCAATACGGATTGTCTGATAAGTTCTCAATGTCTGAAATAATAAAAACAGCAAAAGAAGAAAATGGAAACGCCGATATATATCTAAAAATTCATCCGCAAGCGCTCAACAAAACCAAAGAATCTGATATATCCATAAAAGATATCCCGCATTATTGCAAACTAATTACAGAAGATGTAAACCCGATATCTCTTTTAAAAAAGATAGATAAAGTCTATACAAAAACTTCTCAAATGGGTTTTGAAGCATTGCTTTTAGGCAAAGAATGTGTCTGTTTTGGTATGCCGTTTTATGCAGGCTGGGGAGTAACTGATGATAGAGTAAAATGCGAAAGAAGAATTAAAACAAGAGATATTCAAGAGATATTTGCCGCAGCTTATATCTTATATACAAAATATCGCGACCCATATAAAAACATTCCGCTTACATTGATACAAGCGATACAAAGCATAGTTCATATCAAAAATAATAATATCTATAAAAAAGGGTTCTTTTTTGGATTTTCAAGATGGAAACATAGTTATATTAAACCATTTTTTAAAAATGAGCAGTTTTTAAAATTATTTTTTATAAATCCTGTTTTTGGCAAAAATCATCTGAAAATTGCTTTAAGAAAAAAGCTCGATAAAAACTCTATTGTATATATTTGGGGCAAAAAACCATTCAAAGAAGTTGAAGAATACGCCAAAAAATACTCCATTCCCATACTGCGTGCAGAAGATGGTTTTATAAGATCTATAGACCTTGGCTCTGATTTGACACGACCATACTCTTTAGTCATTGACAAATACGGTATCTATTTTGATGCAACGCAAAAAAGCGAATTGGAAGAGATACTAAACGAAACGAAGTTTAATGACAAAATTATTAAAGATGCAAAGGATATTCAAACATTTTTAATTAATAACAATATATCAAAATACAATATCTACAAACACGAAAAGATAAATATCAAAACAGATAAAAAAATACTATTTGTAGTTGGACAAGTTGATGATGATGCTTCAATCACATATAGTTCGCAAAATATGTCAAATCTATCGCTCTTAAAAACAGTACGTGAAAAAAATCCGCAAAGTTATATCATCTACAAACCTCATCCTGATGTTTTAGCAAAAAACCGCATCGGAAAATTGAGTGAAAAAGAAATTTTATCTTATGCTGATAAGATTATTAAAAATGTTTCACCGGATAGTATATTTGAAATTTGCGATGAGGTGCATACAATAACTTCATTAGTTGGTTTTGAAGCTCTTTTGAGAGGCAAAAAGGTTATTACTTACGGTATGCCGTTTTATGCAGGTTGGAAACTTACAGATGATATGCTCACAAATGACAGACGCAAAAGAAAATTAACAATTTATGAATTAATAGCAGGGGCTCTAATACTATATCCTCGTTATATTAATCCCAAAAACTATGAACTTTGTGATATAAAAACGTTTTTATCGGGATTTAATACGAAAAAAATATGTTATAATAAAAGCAAACGGATATTAAAGAGAATTTTCACATTTTTTATAAGAAAAATGCAATTTATATTTAGAATAGTTGGCAAATGAATTCGATTGGTAATTTAGAAAATAAGAATATTCTATTTTTGCAAGGTCCTATGGGGACATTCTTCAAAAGAGTGGATAAGTTATTTCGCAAAAAAGGAGCTAAAACTTATACATTAGCTCTTAATGCAGCAGATTGGTTTTTTTCAAACAAAGATAATGCAACAAGATACAAAGGTACGCCTGAAAATTGGGGTAGATTTATAAAAGATTTTTTAATAGAAAAACCGATAGATATAATATTTCTGTTTGGAGACTGTAGATTCTATCACAAAATCGCTATAAAAATGGCAGACAAATTAAACATAAAAGTTTTTGTATTTGAGGAAGGATATATAAGACCTGATTATATTACGCTTGAAAAATATGGCGTAAACGGCAATAGTAAACTTCCAATATCAAAAGAGTTTTACAAAAATCTACCTGATATTTCAGAACAATCAAAAGTACTTCCAATGAAAAATAGTCCTTATAATATGGTTATAAGCGCAACGATATACTATCTAATAGCTAATATTTTTAGTTTTTTATATCCAAATTACATTCACCATAGAGAATTTTCAGCCATAAAAGAGGGATTTTACGGCATAAGAAATCTTATAAGAAAAATAGTTTATACTATAAAAGATAAACCTTACAACAAACATTTCAGAACTGATCTTTCAGAAAAATATTTTTTTATACCATTGCAAACACATGTCGATACGCAAATCAAAAAACATTCATTATTCAAAAACATAGAAGAATTTATAGAGATAGTTATGACATCATTTGCACATTTTGCCGACAAAGAGCATTTCATAGTATTTAAACACCACCCACTTGATAGAGGCAGAAAAAATTACACAAAATATATAAAAAATTTAGCATCAAAACTTGATATTAAAGAACGCGTTATAGTTTTGTATGAGGTTAATATGCCAAATGCCATTAAAAATGCAATAGGAATAGTAACCGTTAACAGTACAGTCGGATTGTCATCGTTATATCATGATAAGCCTACCATTACACTTGGAAAAGCAATATATAATATAAGCGGTTTAACCTGTAAATATATTACACTAAATGATTTTTGGCAAAATGCCACACCGCCTGATAAGATTTTATTTCAAAAATTTAGAACATTTTTGATTAAAAATTCACAAATAAACAGTAGTTTTTATGGCAAAATCGGAGATTTTGAAAAAATATAAACTTTAAATATAATTTGGCTTGCTTTATTGTCATTTTTTATATAATTTTCAAAAAACAATTTTATATTTAGCCTGCTAAAAAATGATTTATTTTAATTATTTTATTTATATCCAAATAATATTTTCTTGATTTTTTACACAAATAAAACTAATTCTTCCGTTAATATAAAAATTATAGATATTTCACTATTTTAACTTACATAACAAACGAGCATTTTTTATAAAATATTAAAAATTAAAAACTTTCAAATAATGATTGTCACTCAAATAAAAATGATGATTTCAAATCACTTATTTTTAGCAAAGTAGGACTCTATGCCATTTGCTATACCTGTTGTTAAAATTTGCTGAAATTTTTTATTAAACATTCTCTCTCTGTCTATCTTATCGGTAATATACCCTATTTCAAGCAAAACTGCAGGCATCTGTGCACCTGTAAGAACCCAAAACGGAGCTTCTCTTACACCGCCATCAACAACATTTTTGTAGCTTCGTCTAACTTCGGTTAAAATGTATTGCTGAATATCTATAGCAAGCTTGTGTGAAGCTATAATTTTTTCTCGATTTAAAAAATTTAAAAATGTCTGTTTTGAATATAGATTCATCTCTTCGATGTCTGATTTGTTTTCAAGTTCTGCTGCATTTTTAGAACGGACAGAATCAGATGGTGATAAGAAAAAAGTCTCTATGCCTTGCCAAATGCCATTTTTACTTGTTTTAGGAGCAGCATTGGCATGAATTGATATAAATATATCCGCATTTTTGTCATTTGCTGTTTTTGTCCTGTCTTGTAATTTTAAATACACATCTTTTGAACGTGTATAAAACACTTTATGTCCTCTTGTTTCAAGCTCCGCACCCAATAAAAGTGCTATTTGCAAAACAACATCTTTTTCTAACTTTTTGTCGCTTACGGCACCTCCGTCTTTACCGCCATGTCCGGCATCGACAACTATTATCTTTTTTGGAATTTTAACTTTAGGAGTAGTTGTTGCACTGATCGTTTTATCATCTTTTTTGGCAGAATTTGCTTGCGAAGCAGCAAATTCTTTTGCGGAAAATTTCAACTCTTTATCTTTTAAATTCAAAATTATGCTTATATCTTTTTCATGCTCAAAAACAACTCTTATGGTCTCTTTATCAAACTGTGAAATGCGAAAATCTTTTATGCCTTCTATTTTAGGAACAACAGCAGAACTTGTCTTAATGCCTTTTATGTCATAAACATATCTTAAGCTTTTATCTTTGAGTTTTAAAAATTTTATTTTTTGCTTTTCGGTTTTTTTGTCAAATACAAGAACAGCGCTGCCATTATTAACTTTTATTTGTAGAAGTTTGACCAAAACATCTGGCGAAACTATTGTATCTTTTTTTTCTCTTTGCGCGGCAATCGCTGCAATACTTTGGTATTTTGGCAATTTATCAAGCTCTTTTTTATAAGTAGAGGTATCATAACTTAACTCTTCTGATATCTCTACAAGTCTTTTTAAAACTTCATATTTTAAAGTATCATTTGCATCCATAATAGATTTGATATACAAATGCTTTAAATCATCGTAAATGTGCTCTTTTTCATTCCATGTTAAAATAGAAAATTTGCTGTCAAACTCATCAAGCAATACATTTTCAGCATGTACAAAACAGATAAGCAAAAGTAGATAAGCAAAAACTTTTTTTATCATTATTCGCCGTTTGTCAGTTTATTCATTAATTCTTTAACGCTTGTAATCTCATTTAACTTATATCCGTTAGCTCCCGTAAAAAACAATCCCGTATCTTCTTTGCCAAAAAATGCATCGGACAATCTATCGGCTATACAGTAACCAACTTCTTTTGCCTCTTTGCCTCTTTGGCATGGAGTTACGCAATTGCTGATACATTTGATAGCAGGTCCTTCTCTTTTATCGATTAAAGATATAAGATTTGTATGGATACCGCGCGCAGGATAACCAACGGGCGATTTTAAAAGATGTATATCTTCTTTTTTAGCTCTAATCAAAACTTGCTTAAAAACTTCATCTGCATCACACTCATGAGTTCCTATAAAGCGTGTTGCCATCTGTACTCCATCTGCGCCCAAACTCATGATATTATCAATGTCATTTTTATCCCAAATACCGCCTGCTGCAATTATAGGAAAATCGCCCCACTCTTTTACTTCATCCTTCAATGGTTTTACAAGATTTTCAAGCTGATACTCTTCCATGGCACACTGCTCATAAGTAAAGCCTTGGTGTCCGCCGCTAAGAGGTCCTTCAAGCACAACAGCATCAGGAACACGATTGTATCTTTGTACCCAGCGTTTGCAAATAATCTTTAAAGCTTTAGCTGAAGAGACTATCGGCACAAGCGCTATGTGCGGAAAATTTTTTGTAAGTTCGGGCAAATTTGTAGGAAGTCCAGCTCCTGAAATTATAATATCAATACCGGCTTTACAAGCATCAACTACAACTCTGCTATAATCATTAATCGCGCACATTATATTTACGCCAAGAGGTTTATCTCCGCAAATTTTGCGTGCATTTTGAACTATAACTTTTAAAGCCTCAAGGGAGTGTAGATTTTCAACATCAAACGGACGCGAATTTATAACCCTTTTGGCATATTTCAAATTTTCATAATATCCTGTTCCTATAGCGCTTATTACTCCAAGTCCGCCCTCTTTGCTTACAGTTCCTGCCAACCTGTCCCAACTCACGCCTATTCCCATACCGCCTTGAACTATTGGAAACTTTATCTCGTATCTACCTATTTTAAGTGGTTTTAACATTTATACAACCTTTAATTTTGCAAATTTACGTTTGCCTATTTGTAATATATATTCGCCGCTTTCAAGCTGCAACTGTTCATCTTCTACTCTTTTTTGATTCAATTTTGCAGCACCAGAATTTATATCTCGACGCGCTTGCGAAGTGGAAGCTGAAAGAGTGCATTCAACAAAAGCTTTTGCTATCCAAACAGGAGCTTTTAGCGTAAACTCCTCCATATCGCTTGGTAAATCATTTTGCTTATGAACTCTGTCAAACTCATCTTTCGCCGCTTTAGCTCTGTTTTCATCATGAAATCTCGCTGTTATCTCAAACGCCAAAGCCTCTTTTACCAACTTTGGATGCAAATATCCGTTTTTAACACCGTCTTTTAACTCTCCAATCTCTTTTAACGATTTCCTGCTTAATAGTTCATAATAACGCCACATAAGTTCATCACTTATACTAAGAATTTTAGCAAACATTAGATTTTGTTCGTCTGTTACACCGATGTAGTTGCCAAGAGATTTGCTCATCTTGTTTACGCCATCCAAGCCTTCCAAAAGAGGCATCATGATAACCGCCTGCTCCTTGCCGACATTATAAACCCTTTGAAGCTGTCTTCCCATCAAGAGATTAAATTTTTGGTCTGTTCCTCCCATCTCTATATCGCATTTTAATGCAACACTGTCATAACCTTGCAACAAAGGATATAAAAATTCACTGATAGAAATAGGGGTTTGTGAACGATATCTTTTTTCAAAATCTTCTCTCTCCAACATTCTTGCTACGCTAAAAGTCGTTGTAAGTTCTACCAATCCTGCCGCTCCAAGTTCATTCAGCCATTTAGAGTTAAATACTATTTGTGTTTTCGCAGGATCTAAAACTTTATAGACTTGCTCTTCATAAGTTTTGGCATTTTTTAAAACACTGTCTTTGTCAAGTTTCTTTCTTGTCTCATTTTTACCTGTAGGATCGCCTATTTGTCCTGTAAAATCGCCTATTAAAAATTGCACAATGGCACCATACTTTTGAAGCTGCGCCATCTTTTGCAAAAGCACCGTATGACCCAAATGCAAATCCGGAGCAGTAGGGTCAAATCCGGCTTTTACATAAAAATTCTCATTTTTTTCAAAATAGTTTTTAACAAGCGCAACCACCCTCTCTTCGTCTATAATCTCGGCAACCCCTCTTTTAATCTCGTCTATCGCCTCTTTTACTCTTTCTGTCATATTTTACCTTTATACTGTTTTGTATGCATCATTCAACGACATAAAATCTATTAATTTATAGCGTTCTCTTATATTGTCTCTTATCTGCTCCGGTTTTACATCTTCTGGTAGTTCTATTACAATTTTGAAGTAGTCTGCCGCCCCATCTTCTGCTTTTTTAAGCTCTATAGTTTGAATATTTACTTGAATTTTAGCCAAAAACGTTAAAAATGCTGCCAAAGAACCTCTTTTATTTTCAATGCTGACCAAAATCTTGTATCGCATAGGAGCATCTCTTGTCCATTTGACAAAAATCATCTGCTCTTTGTTTTCCATCAATTTTGCTGCTTGTTCGCACATTTTATGATGCACTGTAACATCGCCTGTTTTTTTTACGAAACCTATCACGTCGTCGCCTCTTTTGGGATGGCAGCAATAATTAAACATAACAGAATTTACTGTTTGATTGGAGTATACTACTATATTTTCAAATTTTTGCTTTTTTACTTGATATCTGTTGCGTTTTAGTATCGGTATTAAAATTTTTTCACCTATAGGGTATTTTTTAAGAGCATTCACAACATCTTGCAAATAGACAGAATCTGTAGCTGCTTTATCTATCTTTTTATCAAGCTTTTCTTTTTTAAGCCATGCTAAAAGCTTATTTTCTTTTATATTGAAAATACCCAAAAGTATCTCGACAGCTACTCTATAATTAAGTTCTCTTATTTTTTGACGACAAGCTTGCATAATAGCTGTTCTTGCCTTTCCTGTTTTGACACTGTTTACCCAGCTGCATCTATATATCGGTTCTTCATTTGTTACAATGCGCACTATATCGCCATTTTTAAGTTCTGTTAAAAGCGGTGCTTTTTGTCTGTTAATATAAGCTTCTTTTGCGTGAAAACCAACTTCAGTGTGAATCTCATATGCAAAATCAAGCGCTGTAGCACCTCTTGATAAAGTAAAAATGTCACCCTTAGGAGAAAAAACGGCTATATCTTCACTATATAGATAGCTATCTTTTGTAAACTCGTAAAATTCTGCTACATCATCACTCTCATCATCTTTATGTTTAAGCTCATTAAGCCAATCAAGTTTTGGATTTATACCGCCTGAATATTTATACTTCCAATGCGCAGCCACACCGAATTCTGCGATATTGTGCATATCAAAAGTACGTATTTGAGCTTCTATGATAGATTTGTCATCGAAAATAGTCGTGTGAATAGTCTGGTATCCATTGTCTTTTGGTATGGCAATATAATCTTTAAAGCGTGAAATAATGGGATTGAAATACTGGTGCATAATGCCCAAAATTTTGTAGCAATCAAGCGTCTCTTTGACGATAATCCTGGTAGCTATCAAATCCAAAACTTCCTCTATCGAAATACCTTTTCTTTGCATCTTTATATAGATAGAGTAGTGATGCTTAATGCGCTTTTCAAGCTTGTAATCACTTTCTGCAAAACCATTTTGACTCATTAGAGTTTTGATTGTCTCGATAAAGTGGTTGAGCCTTAATTGAAACTGCTGTTTGTGTTCTGATAAGTATTCGTCTATTTTTCTATACTCTTCTGGCATAACATACAAAAAGCTATAATTTTCCAAATAATTTTTGATAGATGAGATTCCAAGCCTATGAGCTATCGGGGCATAAACTACAAGTGTCTCTTCGGCTATTCTTTTTTGTTTATTTGAAGGCAGTGCACCCAATGTCATCATATTATGAAGTCTGTCGCAAAGCTTTATAACCAATACTCTAACATCGCTAATGGAAGCTATTAGCATTTTGCGAAAAGACATGGCAGAATTCATCAGCTTTTCATTTGAATGCGAAGGAGCCAACTTATCTTCTCTTATAGCTACAATTTTAGTGAGTCCCTCTACGATATTGGCTACATCTTCGCCAAATAACTTTTTTACATCTTCAATAGTAGTTTCGGTATCTTCAACAACATCATGCAGTAAAGCCGCTATAACCATAGTCTCATCACCACCGTAATGTGCTACGATAGAGGCTACAACAAGGGGGTGAACAACGTATGGCTCGCCGCTTTTTCTAAACTGTCCCTCGTGTTGTTTTACGGCAAGATTTATGGCTTGTGAGATATTTTGACTGTTTTCTTTAAAAAAACCAAGCAAAAGTTTTTTGGCTTCATCTATTTTTCTGCATGTATTTATCTTTTCGAGCAACTCCTCCATTTTGATTACCTCAAAACCATCTTTTTAATAAGAGCGTTCCTCTAAAATCTCTACATCTATTTTACCTTCAGCTATCTCATATAATGCTATATCTACCGGTTTCATATCTTTAGCTGTTGCCACCAAAGGTTCAGCGCCTTTCGCTAACTGCTCTGCTCTTTTTGATACAAGGACTGCTAATTTGTATCTATCATTTCCTATTGTCGCTAATGCTTTTGCTGTTACTTGTTCGCTTCTCATTTTATTTTTTCCTTGTTTTAATTTAATTTTTTACTATTGAACATGTAGAGTAATCACCCTTTATTATGGACAGTAGATTACCCCTGTTGAACATGTTAAAAACGACTATTGGAAGGTTATTGTCCTTAGCCAACGCTATAGCCGTATCGTCCATAACTTTCACATCATCACTCATAGCCTGCTCATATGTAAGAGTTGGGAGTTTTTTTGCATCTTGAAATTTATTTGGATCTTTGCTGTAAATTCCATCTACCTTGGTAGCTTTTATTATCATATCAGCGCCTATCTCTACAGCCCTTAACGTAGCTGCCGTATCTGTTGTAAAGAATGGATTACCTGTGCCTGAAGCAAATATCACTATGCGATTTTTCTCTAAATGTCTAATAGCACGCCGTACAATAAAAGTTTCGCATATCTGTTCCATTTTTATCGCACTTTGCACTCTTACAGCTACACCACCGTGCTCTAAGGCTTCTTGCATAGCTATACTGTTTATCACAGTTGCCAACATTCCCATGTGGTCGCCGCTTGTACGTTTGATAATCCCGCCTTTTGCTGCACTCACACCCCTTATGATATTTCCACCGCCTATAACTATGCCTACTTCAATGCCATTATCAACTAAAGATTTTATCTCATCTGCTATATATTTTAATATATCGCTGTCAATTCCAAAACCGCCTTTACCCGCTAACGCTTCGCCTGAAAATTTCACCAAAACACGTTTGCGTTTTGTCTCTTCCATATTGTATACCCTTCTGGTTTTAAAAATCCGATAATTATACTTAAGTTGTGCTTAAAAACTCTTGTATTTTGCGTAAATAGTGCATTATTTAATTAATAATAAGATATTTTTTATCCCATTGCTGCAAAAAGCAAATATTTCATTTTATTTTGCAATGCAAAGTATTTCTCAAGTCAACACAAACACCTCTTTTGCATCAGTGAAGTTTAAAATACTCAGCATGGCAAAACAAAATAGATATCCTCAAATCTTAAAACAAACTAAGCAATTTTACCCGATTTCATTATCTAATTTTAGAAAAGATGATAGCGCCGTTTGTGCCGCCAAATCCATAATTTGTTGTTAGTACATCGCGCAATTCTATCTTTCTGGCAATATTTGGCACATAATCCAAATCGCACTCCGAATCCGCTTCGCAGTAATTAATCGTCGGCGGAATAATATTTTGGTCTAATGCCATAATCGAAACAACTGCCTCTATAGCTCCGGTAGCGCCCAAACAGTGTCCGGTACTTCCTTTAATAGAGCTCACCGGAGGCACTTTGTCTCCAAAAGCCTTTTTTATAGCTCTTGTCTCATTTGCATCTCCTATAGGAGTGCTGGTGCCATGTGCGTTTATATAGTCAACACTTTCTAAGCCTGCCATTTTCAGTGCAGCTTGCATAGCTCTTACCGGACCATTCATATCCGGCGATGTTATATGTATAGCATCGGCACTCTCTCCAAAACCGGATATCTGAGCGTATATCTTAGCTCCTCTATTTACTGCGTGCTCATATGATTCAAGTATTAGTGCCGCCGCGCCTTCTCCCAATACAAAACCATCTCTGTTTTTATCAAAAGGTCTAGATGCTGTTTTTGGGTCGTCATTTCTGGTTGAAAGCGCTTTGATTGTGCTAAATCCGCGCAATCCAAGTTCACATACAGTCGACTCACTGCCAACAGCAACCATAACATCCGCACCACCAATCATTATGGTTTTTGCAGCTTGCGTAATAGCGTGCAGTCCTGCTGTGCATGCAGTAGTCGATGACAGATTTGGTCCTTTTAAATTAAAGTATATAGATGCGTAACCGGGTAGCATATTTGTAATTGTTCCTGGTATAAAGAATGGCGAAATCTTTTTATCATCAAAGTTTTTTTCCGCATTCGTTTGAATCATAGGCAGTCCGCCTATGCCTGTAGCACCGCAAACTCCGATTCTATTGCAGTCAAACTCACTTGTGTTTAACTTAGCATCATTTAAGGCTTCTCTGATGGCATACAACCCTATATGAACAAATCTATCACATTTTTTGATATCTTTTGGATCCATTATAGATATTGGATCAAAACCTTTTATTTCACTTGCTATTTTTACGCTGTCTTTGCTCGCATCAAAATGCGTTATAAGATCCACTCCACTAATTCCATTCACCATAGCATTAAATGACTCTTTAGCGCTATTTCCTACGCCATTTATCATTCCAACTCCCGTTACTACGACTTTTTTCATTTTATATTATACCTTTCTACTATTTTTTAACTATAAAAATTTATTTTGACACAACTCGTATTTAATATTGCTTTTAATCATTGCTTAAATGACACAATTAATTCTACTTCGGTAACAACATAATTGTCTACAAAAGCTTCTCCTCTAATTTTCCATACATTCATATATTTTTCAATCAACATTACCTTGTATTTCAATTTATCTCCCGTAACAACATGTTTTCTAAATTTTGCTTTGTCTATTTTTAAAAGATATATTTCTTTATCAATATTATTAATTTCATTTTCTAAACTATAAAAAATAAATATACCACTAGCCTGAGCCAATCCTTCAACGATTAAAACATCTGGATATATTGATTTTTTCTGAAAATATCCTTGAAATATTTCTTCATTTATAGTTATATTTTTATAGCATTTCAAAAAAATATTTTTTTGGATCTCAGTAACTCTATCTACAAGTAAAAAAGGATATCTATGTGGTAAAACTTTTCTTATATCACTTATGTCCAACATTAAAAATCCTCAATATTATTATTTTTTAGTATTTGTTTGTTTACTTTACCCATAATATTTCTTTCTAATTGATTGCAAAATATAAACTGTTTAGGTATTTTGTATTGAGCTAGCTGTTTTTCTAAATATTTTTTCAATATTTTTTCATATTCTAACGTATTTATATGTTCATTAATATCGCATTCTATGTATGCAGTTACAACTTCTTCATTTTTCTCATTTAATTTGCCTACTACTGCCGAAAGCTTGACTATATCATGCTTATCAAGCAAATCTTCAATTTCTTTAGGATAAATATTCATCCCTTTAGATATTATTAAATCCTTTTCTCTTCCGACTAAAAATAAATATCCTTCTTCATCAAGATAGCCAAGATCACCGGTTTTTAAAAAATTATCTACGATTGTTTTTTTGGTCTCTTCAAAGTTGTTTAGATACCCCTTCATAATATTTTCACCAGCAACAAATACTTTTCCAATTTCTCTTATTGCTGCCTCTTTTTCATTTTGCATAATTTTAATCTTATAGCCAGGGAATGGCAACCCTACTGAATTAAGTTTTTGTTTTTTTCTTGGATTTAAAGAAACAGTAGGCCCAGCTTCCGTTAAACCGTAAGCTTCTAACATATCTGCTCCTTTAAATCTCTTTTGCATTGTTTCTAAAATTTCACTTTGCAGAGGTGACCCGCCTGAAACGAATGCATTTATTTTATTAAAAATAAAAAAATACCACGGTAAATTTGCTTTTGATAAGGCTTTATATACTTCTGGCACTCCTAACACTATAGTAACACGCTTTAATAAAATTTCTTTTATTATATTATTAAAAGGCTTTACAGATTTTATTATTACAACGCTTGAAAAACTATATAAAGGCAAAATAAGGCCTATAGTAAAAGTAAAAGAGTGAAACATGGGAAGAAAAACTATAAATCTATCTTTAGATTTAATATTTGCATGTTTTGAACCAGCATCAGCATTAGATAAGATATTTCTATTTGTTAAAATTACACCTTTTGGCTTACCTGTTGTACCAGAAGTATACATGATCACAGCTTCGTCATCTAACGCTTTTTCACCTCTAGGTATATAACAAATATCGTACTTATCATAAGTTTTATCATTTAAAATAGAATCCTTATAAATAATTTTTGAAATTTTTGCTTTGATATTATCGTCTATATTCCTTTCAAAAATATTCGACATTATTATATTTTTAATATCAGCATCATTGATTATATATTCAATTTCTCTTGAAGTCAAAAAAGTATTTATTGGAATTGCTATTGCATTTATCTTAGAAATAGCAAATATGGAAACGATATATTCAATACTGTTTTCCATCAATATCGCAACTCTATCACCACTTTTAATATTTTCAGAAGATAAATGTGCAGCAAAACATTTGGAGTATTTATTAAGCATACTATATGATATTTTTTTATTTTGATAATATAATGCTATTTTTTTATCATGTTTATTTTTATAAATAATATCATATAAGGTATTACATTTATAGATACTACTATTGCTATTTATTTTTATTGTCATAATATTATTCCTATAATTTGTTTAATCGCTACAAATGAGATAAAAATAAATGAAATCACCATGCTAAATGTCAATAATTTTAGGTATATTTTTGACCTTGCAATATTGATCTTATAAAAATAAAAAATCTGCCATAAAGCTCTCCATGCCCAAAAAACTGCAATTAATAACCAAAACCACAATAAGTTATTTGAATTATCCGATATTTGTTTTCCATAAATTATAAATAACATGCCAATTACAAGCAATAATAATGCCACTACCCATAATAGAGTATTGATCAATCTAGAATTCAAATATGTTACTAATTCAATATTTTTGCTCCATTCTTTAAATAATTTTTTCCACACAAAAGGTATATGCATTATTCCTAGAATAATTTTTAAAAAACCACAAATATACAATAGCAAAATAAGATCTTTCAAATTTAATCCTTTTTAAAGTTTTTTAAAAAAAGATTGTAATATTTATCTGGCATAATAGCTGGTTTTCCATTTTCAACATACACCAACCTAATATCCATTTCAAAAATTTTTATTCCATTTCTGGTTATAAACTGTTTAGCCAAAACTGATGTTTTTTTTAATATAGATATATAACCACCAAGCTTAAGCATATCACCAAGATAAGCAGGCTGCATATAGTTTGCATTTATTGACCTAATAACCAAAGCACCTTTTTCTGATTTCATATCAATATCGCTTTCAAAAAATAATTCGCTTCTGGCTCTATCGCAATATTTAATATAATTTGTATGATAAACTATGCCCAAAGCATCAGTATCTTCATAGTAAATTCTAATATTCATATTCACTCCTTTATTTTAATTTCATTACATATATAATCCACCATTAATTTTCATGGTTTCTCCAGTAATATATTTTGAATAATCACTTAGCAAAAAAGCTACACCATAAGAAACGTCTTCTGCTCTACCGAAATCACCAAGTGGGATTTTGGATATAAAATTATCTTTAACGCTTTTAGGAAGGTTAAATGTCATGTCTGTATGTACTAATCCAGGTGTTATTGAGTTAAAACGAATATTTCTTCTAGCTCCTTCAAGGGCTAATGTTTTTGTCATAGCAATAATTGCTCCTTTTGATGCTGAATAATTTACTTGTCCTATATTTCCAATTTCTCCCGCTATGGAAGATATATTTACCACGCTACCAAACTTTTTCTTTGACATAATTTTCAAAGCTTCTTTAGATGTTAAAAAACAAGAAGTTGTATTTATGCTTAGCACATCTGTAAAATTGTCCATATCCATTGATATAGTTAGACTATCTTTAGTTATTCCGGCATTATTGACAAGATAATCTAGCTCTTTATCAATTTTACAAATATAATCAAATGCTTCTTTTACATTATTTTCATTAGATGCATCAAATTGTATAAGTTCAATATTTGGATTATGAATTTCTTTCTTGATTTTATCTCTAAGTTCAATTGCATTTTTTTCACTTTTATTATAGTTTATCCATACTTTTAAACCAAAACCAGCCAACGTTAATGCTATATTTGCACCAATTCCTCTTCCTGCTCCTGTGATAAGGACATTTTTCCCACTAAATTTCATATATCTTCCTTGCTAATATATTTTTGAAGAGGAGTATCATATCTATTATCATAGCTACCATTTCTTTTTAAAAGTTTTTTGTAATATATATTTTGTGCAATAAAATTATGAATTATGAATGATTTTTTTGACATCTTCAATGGTTTTGCATAGTTTTGAATAAAATGATCATCAAATACGCCATATTTTCCGAAATATATTCCAAGATTTTTCAAATCTGTTGTAACTTTTTTAAAATTTAAATGCTTACCAAAATCTTCATCAACTAGCTCTAATAAATTTAGAAATGCTTTTTTAAAACTACTTTGTTGAATTTTTTTAAATATACTGGCTATTGGTCCAGCACATTTTAATGCAGTTCCATTATATGAAACATTTATATGCCCACAAAAACTTTTAAGATGTTCAATTAACATTTTAGATCGTTCACTATTTATATACATTTGTTGTATAAAAAAAGAAAATTTTTTTTCATTAATGACATAACTATCTAAATTTTCCATCATTTTTCTAACGTTCCCAGGCATGGAATGATAAAATACAGGGAACGCAAACAATGTATTTTCGCACTCGTTAATCTTATTTTTTATAATATTTATTTTTTTACAGGAAGCATTACCAATATATTCCATGATACATTCATTACCATTAATGCTTTCAAAGCCTTCAATAAAAAAACTTAGATAATAACTTGTATTTCCAAGATTTTTTTTTGGCGAACCATTAATTATTAATAATTTCATAATAAGCCTCTTTTGCGCTAAATTCTCTTATATTTTTAATAAAGACAGGTTTTGTGAACATACTATTTGATGCTTCAGTCATTAAATTATTTAATATTTCAAAATCTAATTTTGATTCATTTGACATAAAATCAAATAAAAAAGATGTTTTTGGATATTTTTTATATCTTTTTTGATGTCTTGCTATTCCATTAATATATTCGAATTTAATATTTAACAATGGAAGTAATTTATCTAACATAGTTTTTAATTTACTATTTATAAAGCCATATTTTATTGGGGATATAAAAATAACAAATTCTGATTCAATATATATTTTGTTTATGATATTTGTATCATCTTTCACAATACATAAACCTGGCGTTTTTATCCAACAAAATAATTCACCAACACAATATTTGATATTATAATCTTTTAAATTTATAACTTTTACCAAATGATTCTTTCCTAATAACTTTAGAAGCTCTTCAATAAATATCGTTATAACTGAATTATCACATTCATCAGAATTAAATATTGTAATATGCATAAGTTTTCCTTAATTCAACTTCATAAAAGAATACTTTTCAAAATCAAAGTTTTTAGGATGTATTTTAAATTTTTGACATATTTTCCAAAAAATGTTATGCCCATTGATAAATACATTCGGCTCAACAATATCTTCGGTCATTTTTGCAATAATATTTTTTGATATAAAACCATTCGTAACTAATTCGCTGCCACCTTGCGTATAAGAATTAAGAATTTCCTCTTGTAATTTTAAATTAATTGGTAATTGAAAAAATTCCGATTCTGGTCTATAGATTTCTGCAATAATATCTACTTTCAACAATAAAAAAAACTCTTTAAAATAATATGATGAAATCTTAAAAGGACTTTGACCAACCATGTTACCTACCATAAATATTATTGCTGGTGGTAATTTTAAATTTATAGTTTTATAAGTCTTTTTAGTTGCTTTATCATACTCTTTGTAGGGTTCATGAGTTATCATGCTTAATCTATCTAGAAAAGATTTCATTGCGCCATTGAACATCAAAGCATATAGCGGAGAAGCATAAAGTACATAATTAGAATTAATTATTTTTTGATATATAGCATTAAAATCGTCTTTTATAATACAACTACCAATATTTTGATACCAACATGCAAAACATCCATTGCATGTTTTATTAATTATTTCGCTTAAGAAAATATAATTTATAGAAACATCACTTGCGCTTTGCATTCCGCGCATAAAATAATCCAGAAATAATCCAGTTTTTCCATTTTTACCTTTTGGACTAGAATTTATAATTGTTATTTTCATAGAGCTACTTTCTTATAATTTAATTGAAAAATTCCATTATTAATTATCTTAACCACTTCATTTATTGCCATTCTTTATACTATTAAATAATATTATCTTAATATTTATATATTATACCATGTATAATTAACTTATATGAATATAATTTACAATTTATTATGATATATTCTTTATATTTATCAATAATATAACTATTAATTTTCAGTTCTATAAATGCTTTATTTAAAACAATCATGCAATTTCCACAATTGATGCAGCAAATACATTGCCCATGCCACTTCCTAATAATAATATATTTTTAATATTCATTTTTTTATCATAAGATAGAAAATTATGATCTAGTTCTGTTCTATTTTTAATTCCACGCACAAATCCACTTTTTGCATCTTTTAATGCAATATCTAATTCTACAATTGCATTTGATCCTAATGTATGTCCAATTTCAGGCTTATAACTTGTTGCGATAAACTCTTTACCAAAACAATCTCTAATTGCATTACCTTCAGAGATAGAATTAGATTTACTTCCTGTTCCATGAGTTTTGATAAAAGATATATCACTTTTTAATATACCACTTGATTTTAATACCTCATTAATAACTTTTTTGTAACCATCACCATTTTTTGATTGCCCAAAAGGATTTTCAAACTTTTCCATACCTAAAACAGTTTTATTCAAATACGCTATTGGAGTATTATTGGATACTTTTATTGATCTTTCATTCTCTATCAATACATAGCCAACGCCATGACCTAATCTAAAACTATGATTTTGCGAATCAAAAGAACTTGGCTTTAAACCGCTTTTTTCATCTCTTTCAGATAAAGATGCATTTAACATACCAAATAGCTCTAAAACCAATGTATTTACTTGATCATCAATTCCAATAACCAAAACTCTATCGACAATATTATTTTTTATCAATAATTCTGCTTCAAAAAATGCTTTATAGCCACTTACGCAAGCAGTAGCATCTGTAGTCAAATAATCATGCCAACCTAATTTATTAGCAATTTTTCCACTCAAAATATTTATTAACATAAAAAATGGGGTTTTAATATTATAATCTGGTTCAACATGGGACATAAGTCTACCAGAACCTGCCCATTCTGATGTCCCAGATGCAACAATAATAGCATTTCTTCCTTCTTTTAATGCAAGTTCATTAAAAAAACTTACTTCCTCTAAATCAAAAAGTTCATTGTACATATTTTCACATGTATACCTATATCCAAACTTTATACCATCTAAAAAAGATGGTATAAAGTTGACATACTGAGGATATCTTTCACCTCTAATACATGTATTTGTTGTATACAAAGCTTTGGTACGAGTTATTGCCACCAAGGAATTGTTATCTTTCATTGGCTATTTCTTTGCATGTTTTATATGTTGTTTTATTTTCTATCAAAAAATCAATAATTATTTTTATATTAGGATTTGGATCGGTAAGTTTTTCTTTGAAAACTTTATCATTTATTCCATATATTTCTCCTAGTTTTAAGAAAACCATAATAAAATCAAAACTATCTAAACCAGTATCTTTCAATTCTGAGTCTTCGCTGGTTAATTCTTTAAAATTACTCTTATCATAAATTTCCTCCTTAATTAAATAATTAATTACTGCCAATATTTCTTGTCTATTTTTCATATTAATTTACCTTTTTTATTTTTTTATTATAGTATTCAGAAAATTCATAAAATAAATCTCGCTTAGAAATTGGTAATTCACCAAAAATCTGAATTAAAGTTTCATATTTGTCTTCTAAAACTTTTTTATATGTACTTGTTGTAAAAAACCTTGATACATCATTTGCGCCTTGAACAAAGTAATTACTAACTTCGGCCTGGTGAATAAAATGGCTACTTATCACCGCATCTGTAAAATTTTTCCTATGAACATCTTTTGACTTAACCATTCTTGAAATTATTTTTATCCAAGCAGCTTTATGTTTTATTTCATCTTTTTTAATATTGATTATTATTTTTCTAAAATTATTACTTTCAATATGGCTTTCTATACTGCTATATAATTCAATATTAGTGATTTCACCCAAGAGATAAGACAGTAGTGATTCGTATGCGTTTTTGTAAAGAGTATTAGTTTCATACATTAGTTCATACAAATGATTGCCTGTTGCATTTTCTATGAAACTTTTACCATTTTTTACCAAACTCGCTAATTCTTTTAAGATAAATCCATGTCTCATCTCTTCGTAAGTAATAGTACAGAAACCATATAAATTACTTTCATAAAAATCACATCCAAGCTCTTTTGGAAGTTTGCGAACTAAATCTTGATGTTGTATCGTAATTCCTATAGCAGAAAGCTCTCCATCTCCAATGCTATCAATCAATCTAACGATTTCTAGATCATTGTCCGTCAAATTATTTACTATGTCAACATAATCATAATTATTAACATCCCACTTATGATCACCAAGTTTTAGCGACTTTAATATGTCATATACGCCATGCACTTTTATCTCCTTAATTTTTATTAAACATTCAATTTTTGCTCTTATGGCTACAAAAAACATTGATTGAATTTTATTTAATTATAGATTTGTCATGTGAAACTAAACTCTTTAAAAATAAAATGATGTATTATATATATATATTTATTATCAATTAATTAATTTTATTTGAGTCATAAATTTCATTAGTAAAAATTAAGTTTAACTATTATTTTTGAAGATTTTTATGAGTTCTATATTGTTTGTTATTGGAAGAATGAATCTGTTATTTTTACTAGAGTTAATAATGCAATGCATATATTTTATACTGCTAACTTATTGTAATTACAGCAATAACAATAGTACCATGTCGTGTAATTTCAATTTGCGATAACAAAATCAAAAAATTTATAATTTTAAATTTTAAAACATTTCATATCACCCATATTTCGCTTACAATAATAAAGAAGAAAAATTGCAATAACAGACGATTGTGTTTACAGAAATAAAAAATTTCAATTTATAGTTGAAAATTTGAAGTTTAGGAGTGCTACGTGTTATAAACTAACTATTTGTCTACACTTTGTCTATAATAAGCAAAAACAATTATTGCAGCATCTCCATAGAAAGCAGATTGTTTTGCTATATCTACAATGGTAAAAGATTTAACAGATTGTTCTTACTCTACTTATTAAAACCCACAATGACACATTGCCGTGCAAGATATAGAGATAAAAACTTATCTAAAGTTATTGTGATATAAGTTCGAGCGGATTTATATGATAATTTTGCTGAGTAACTTCTAATGTCAAATCTCTCTCCACTCTGCCTATAACATACCCTTTTTTAATCTTCTCACCAGTTTGTATAGTAGGTGCTATTTTGGAAAGATGAGCATAGATAGTATGAATTCCGTTTGCATTTTCAACTATAACAACATTTTTAAGCAAAGATGTCTCTTTGGCAAAAATCACCTTACCGTCCAATATATTTTTAACCTCTTCATTGCTGACAACCGAGCGAAGCACAACAGATTCGTTAAATATTTTAATGCCATAAATCGGGTCTACATAATCTCCAAATTTCTGCTGCACGGTAAACTTGTTAAGAGGCGCTATGGTTTTATCACCTTTATAGGTTTTAACTTTGCTTGCTTGATAAGATGAGCCGAGCTTTCTTGCATTCTCAAAATTTTCAGGTATGGTTATAGCGGTTGATTTTGTACTCTCTTCTTGCTGTAAAATCTTTAAATTTTCAAGAGTTTTTTTTAGCTCCATTTTCTCTTTTTGGATAGTCTGTATACGCGCTACATAAGCATCTTGCTCTTTTTTTACATTTGTTATAAGTTTTGTTTTGCCGACTTTTAAATTTTCTAAATTCCTCTTTTTGACAGCCAGCTCATTTATGCTATTTTGGATATTATTTAACCTTTTTGATGAAGTTTTTATCTTTTCGCTTGCCTTTTCATACTTTAAAGAGTAATCCAAAAACTCCTTATTGGTAATTTTGCCAAGACTTCTTAAAGCTTCATTTAAAATAACACCATCGTAACTCTCCAAGTATTCGCCGTCAATTATTAAAAAATATGAAAAGTCTCTTGCTATCAAATCAGTAAGTTTGCTTTCTATCTCTTTTTGCTCTTTTAAAAGTTCCTTGTTACTTTTTTCAAGTTCGATAAGTTCGCCTTTTATATTATCTACGATTAACTGCTGTTTTTCTATTTCTCCATTTAGCTTGTTTATTTGCAAATCGGTATCTTTTAGCAATTTCTCCTCTTTTTGGAGTGTTTTTGAGATATCATTTAATTCACGAGTAAGTGTTTTTTCGAGTTGATTTTTACTTTCTAACTCTTTATTGCTGCCTGCAATATCAGACAAAGTATCAGCTTTTAAAAATATTAGTCCCATAAAAGCAAGGAGCAACAGATGCTTCATTAAACTCTTCTAACTTTTGACATTGCAACAGTAGTTGAAAATATTGAGACAACAAGAGCAATAGCGAGCAAAACGGCACCGTTTTTATGCAAAATAAATTCCGGAGCACTTATACCAAGCTCTTCAAATACATTCTGGACAAATACAATCTTGTCGGCTAAAACAAAAATCGCTATCGTCAAAATAACAGCTACAAATGAATCTACTATGGCTGACTTATACAAAACGGCGCTTTTTGTCCAAAATGAAGCTCCAAATAAATTCATTACAAATATTCTCTCCTGATGTTCATAAGTCCAAATCTGTGTCTGTTTTAATATCAAAAGAAGCGATGCTATAGCAGCAAAAACAACAAAAACAAAAACTATAAAATTCATAAGCTTTAAAACGTAATATATTTTATTGTAAGTCTTTGCAAAAATCTCAACTTTTGTGATTGAACCTATCTTCAAAAGATCTTTTTTAAGAGAATTTGAGACATTTATACTTGGAAATTTATCTAATTTTAATGTGTAAAATTTTGGCATAGATTTTTGTAAAAGCTCTATATTTGAAAGTGAAACCTCATTTTTAAGACGGCTTAAAACCTCTGAAGTATCAAGCTCTGTGACGGACTTTATTATAGGTTTTTGCTCTAACAGTGCATCTGTGTCGAGTGCTTCGTTTGAAACTACTATAATAGAATAATCATCAGCAAGATATACTTCATAATTATATATAATTTGATTTATATAAATGATAAATTGAAAACTGCAAAGCAGTGTAAAAAGTGAAAAAATTACCGAAAAATGAGTTTTAAATAATTTCATGTAAATAACCCTCATCAATAAAAAAATGTCTGTAGTTTATATTTATGGTTGATGGGATATGATGAGTTACTACCACCACTGTCGTTCCTAAAAACTCTTTTGCACTGCGCAGTAAATTCCATATTACTTCACTTGAATAATCGTCTAAATTTCCTGTCGGTTCATCAGCCAAAATAAGCACAGGATTGTGAGCCAAAGCTCTTGCCATCGCGACTCTTTGCTGTTCTCCGCCACTAAGCTCTAACGGATATTTATTTGCTTTATGTAAAAGTTTGACATGTTTTAACAATTTTTGGGCTTGATTTACGCAGATAGCCTTTGAAAAACCATTTACAATTAGAGGCAGCATAACATTTTTTTCTATCGTCCATTCATTTATAAGCCTATAATCTTGAAAAACTATGCCTACGTGTCGTCTTAGCATATTTAGTTTTGAGATAGCAATATTTTTCATATCTACCCCGCATACACTTAAGTTTCCGGAATCTACGTCTATCTCGCCGTAAAAAGATTTCAAAAGGGTGGACTTTCCGCTGCCGCTTTTACCGACAATAAATACAAAATCTTTAGCATCTATAGATGTTGTAGCATCTGTAATGACAGGCTTTCCGCCATATCCTAAAGAGAGAGAATTTATATTTATTACGTTATTCATTCAACCACTTTTCGATAATTTTATGCGCAACCATATTGGCGCTAAAAGCATAAACATTGTTTGGAAAATAACGCACGCTATTTTCATCTATGATAATAAACAGATGTTCGGCGCGCTCATTTGCCCCAAATGCTGTTTTTATAACAGCCATTTTATTGCTATTCGCATGTAAAGTTTCAAAATGAACAAAAAATCCGTCACCCAGAAAAAGTTTCGGATTAAAATTCTTTATAATTTTATCAATATTATAACAAAAAGTAAATTCTAATTTTGTGATTTTGTCAATTTTTTCATTTATCTTATGATTTGTTAATACTATATCATATATATTTTTCCCGAGTTTTTTCCATCTGTCTTCGTATTTGCTGCTGATTTCCAGGTCAAAATTTTTATATATTCTAACATCTGCGCTCTTTTGTTCTATAAAAGTTTTTAAGGTATAGTCAAAATACAGTTCGCTGTCTGTCCTAACCTCAAGCGTTCCGCCATCTTGTAAAATGCGTAAAGCCTCTTTTATAAAATATGGACTTATCACGCGGCGATGAGGCTTTTTATCCCACGGAACAGGAAAATGGACAAAAATCCTCTCAACGGAATTTGATTGGAAAAATTCCATCAAAATCCTCGAGTCGTAATCAATCAAAATTACATTTTTTAACCCCAAAATATCACACTGTTTTGCAGCCTGTTCAAGAGATGGTTTATGTATCTCAATGCCTACTATAAGCTTATCGGGATTATTTTTAGCTTGATATAAAAGGTGTCTGCCGCTTCCAAAGCCAACCTCAAGATATATATTTTTTTTACCCGTAAAGAAATTCTTTGCAAAAAAATTCAAATCTTTAATAATAGAATTTTCTTTTTTTAATTTTGAAGATTTTATGTTGCTAAAAAGTATATTGCATTGTGCTTTTTTTGCATAAATTTCAAGAGCTTGCTGCAAAAACAGTACTTGTGAGGGACGAGAAATTTTTTCCGCTTTTACTATATGCTGTCCATCTTTTTTTGGCTTTATAGTAATAAAAAATTTGGATTTACTATTTTTGACCATTATATAATCTGAATTTTTAGAAGACACTTCCCATAAAAAATCATAGCCCCCATCGCTAAAAGGCAATGAGGGTTTGATAAATTTATCAGTAATAAAATTAGGCATAAGAGCAGAACCTAATTTTTAGGAATCAACATAACAGCTTTTTCGCTTGATTTTGATACAAGTCCATTGTTGTCAACTGCAGCAACAGTATATGAATATTCTACTTCGCTTGTCACATTTTTATCTACAAATGTATTACCTGTAATGTTTTTATATGTCAGAACAGAGCCTTTACTTGTGCGCACAACCTGATATTTCACTGCCCTTGAAGATGTATCTTTCCAACCTATCAAAATACTTCCGCCGTCATGTTTTATAACATTTATCGCAGGAGCAGACGGAGCTTCAAGCGTAGCACCCAACAACGGTACATTTTGCCTTGGCGATTCTAACCCGTCTTTATCGACAACAGTTATATAATAATATCTTGAAGCTCCATCTTCTTGTATCGTATCCTCGTATGTTGTTTTATTTGTTTTTACTATACGACTATAAAACAGACTTAGTTTTGAAGCTCTATAAATATTATAATAACTAGCCTCCGGGTGAGATGACGGATCCCATGATATTGCTATTTTTTTAGGTAAATCTCGTGTAGCCTGAAGATTTTCGATAACTGGAGGAAGCAGTTTTGTCTGCGCTTCTATAATCTGGCTTGGAAGAGATATGACCCCATCATAAGTCTTTGCTTTAACTCTATATCTGTATGTTTTACCATCTTTAAGCCCTGCATCTATGTATTCGGCGCTAAGCTTGCCATTTACAATTGATATTTGTTCCCATTTATTAGAGCCAATATCATTCCTTTCGACAATATAAGATGAAATTCTCTCGGAAGGGTGTGGTCTCCAGATAATTTTTATACGATTTGGCAAATTAGTCATTGCCCGCGCAAATGGAACCGGCTCTATCGTAGTTTTTGTATAAACTCTAATTGGTGCACTTGGCTCGGACTCTTGTTTGCTTTTGTCAAATGCGCTTATTTTATATATATAGCCCGTTTGCGGAGTTAGTTTTGTATCCACATAATGCGATACATATCTATCATCTATAACAGCGATTTTTTCAAACAAGCCACTATTATTATTGACCTCAGTTCTATATATATTATAACCCTCTATTCTCAAATCATATATAGGCGACCACTCAAGACCAATCTCTGTTATGTCAGAAAGAGTTTTTAGTTCGTCTATTTTTGGAATTGAAGAATCTATGATCGGTCTTTTGGGACCATTAAAGCCCGCACAACCACTAATTAAAAAAATCAAAACGCATGTTAAGATTATCGACACAAATCGTTTCATTAATTTTCTCCTGTATAAAAAACTTTTGCAACTGTTGTTTAAAATCATCATAAAGCGGTGCGATAAAACCCATCTTTTCACCACTTCTTGGGTGAGTCAAATACAAATAATAAGCATGTAGCATTACTCTGTTAATTTTAGCTTTTTGGCTCTTAAAACCGTATAAATTATCTCCTAAAATATGCCGTCCAAGCACATTTAAATGCACCCTTATTTGGTGCGTTCTGCCGGAATACAGCTTAGCTCCTATAAGCTCAACGCCCTCCTCGTCGCATGTCAGCAGTTTGCAAAATGCGCTTTTGGCATCTCTTCCATCTTGAACAACAGCCATCTTCAAGCGGTTTTTAGGATTTCTGGCTATCGGCTTATCAACTATAGTATCATCTTTTAAAGGATAATCAATCAAGGCAAGATAGTAACGCCCCAAAGTTCTATTTTCAAGCTGTTTGGCTAAAGATGCATGCGAAGCATTATTCTTAGCGATAATGAGCGCTCCGCTTGTCTCTTTGTCTATTCTATGCACTATACCGCTACGTTCCTCGCCGCTTAAAGTGGACAAAGAGATATTTTTGGCTTTCAGCCAATCAACCAAAGTAGGTTCTTTAACGCTCGGGGCTGGATGGACTGTAAGATGCGGCGGTTTATTTATTATCAAAATATCTTCATCTTCAAATACGACAGGCACATCAAAATCAATATCGACATTGCTGCTTTGCATCTCTTTTATTATCTCATTTACATGCAAAAACTGCCCTTTTTTAAGTTTAACTCCAGCTTTCATAATGACTTTATTATCGACACTGACCAATCCCTTTTTGATAAGTTCCGTAACTTGATTGCGTGAAACTTGAAACTTATCCGTCAAAAAATGATCTAACCTTATATCATCACTATCACAAATAAAAGTTTTTACAGGCACATTTATCCTTTATTGATTTACTTTCTGTTATAATGAAAAAAATCATTATAACGGATGTAAAATTGTTCCAAATAGACAGGCGTATTATAACCCATTTTGATTTCTTGCTTCCTATATTGGTCACACCGATTATTATATTTTCTTATTATCTCATATCTGAAGCAAATCAAGCATTAGCCGCAAAACAGTTAATATACTTTGCAGTAGGATTTTTCGCATTTTTATTTTTTTTCCTTCTGCCGATAAGAAAACTTGAATGGCTTATACCCGCTTTTTATTGGATAGGCATAGTATTGCTTGCGAGTGTTTTTGTATTTGGTGTTCAAAAACTTGGGGCTCAAAGGTGGATTGAGATACCTTTTGTGCACTTTACCATTCAACCCTCAGAGTTTTTCAAACCGTTATTTTTACTTATGATTTGTTATCTTGTCAAACAAAATCCACCTCCGCCCACAGGCTATGGATTAAAAATGTTTGCAACAATCAGCATTCACATACTCATACCTTTTGCACTCATACTCATAGAACCGGATCTTGGAACAGCTCTTGTACTGCTCATTATCGGATATGGGGTGCTTTTTCTTGTAGGAGTAGATAAAAAAATATGGCTAGTCATAGCTCTTGTTGTTCCCATCACTGCTATTATGTCATATAATTATATTTTGCATGATTACCAAAAAAAGAGAATTGAAACTTTTTTGGACAGCACAGAAAATTGCGAAAATTGTCATCAGGTAAGACAATCCATAATAGCCATAGGTTCAGGCGGACTTACCGGCAAAAACAAAGATGAAGCTACACAAACAAAATTAAAGTTTCTGCCTATTTCAACAAGCGATTTTATATTCGCTTACGCAGTTGAAAGGCAAGGATTTTTTGGCGGTCTTGCTCTTTTACTGGCATATGCGCTGTTGATTTTGCATCTAATGACAATTTTTGCAAGACACAAAAAAGATTATTTTACGCAGATTATGGCTGCAGGAATGGCTCTTTTGCTGTTTGTATATACGGGAGTTAATATAGCTATGACTGTAGGATTTGCCCCTGTTGTTGGCATTCCGTTGCCATTTTTTAGTTATGGAGGGAGCAGCTTTATAACCTTTATGATATTTTTTGGAATTTTTGAAAATCTTATGGCTTTTCGTTTTGACCCAATGCATAAATCGATAAAATATTCAGCCAATAGAACCAAATAAACATTTTTTTAAGGAAAGATGGTTATAATTTCACCCTTGTTTTAAAAAACAGCATTTTTTTGCTGGGTCCTTAGCTCAGTTGGTTAGAGCAACCCGCTCATAACGGGTTGGTCGCAGGTTCGAGTCCTGCAGGACCCACCACTTATCAAATCCCATTTCATAATATAAACTTTATTGTTATCTTTTTCATCAACAGCTTTGAAAAACCAAAAAATTTTCAAAATGCTATTTCAAAATCACACCCATGCACTTCACAATTGTGAGGATATCTATTAGGAATTTTAAAATCCGATTCAAACAAATCCAAAAAAATTTATCACTGAAATCTCCAAACTCATAAATTAACAAAACAGTAATCAATAAAACCTCTAAAAACGATGTAAGTTTTGTATTGCAACTTTGACACTTCATTTGAGAAAGGTTCGGTAGAATATATTCATTTATGATTATATTATAATATATATTAGTTATATCAAATCAGGCAAGTCATGATTTTTTGCGCGAAAAGATTGTTTGAGAAAAATTTTTAAACAGTGTAAATACATAAAATAGCAATTGTTCGGCTTTAACAAATTACAGTAATAGAATAATAAATATTTTATAATAAAAAAATTAAAAAATAGTTTTTTATAAACAACAATAATAAACAAATAAGCTTATCTGTAATAAAATAAACTTTTATTTTCAAAGGAGTCTTCATATGAAAAAATTACTGTTGCTTGTTTTGGGGCTTTTAATAGTCATTGTCGGTTTTTTTGCTTTTAGTGTGTTTTACTCAAAAAACAAAGTTGACCTTTTTTTTACTGCAAATGACGGGGTGTTGTATAAAGATAATTTGAGAGGAATCAGATGGGAATTAGGCAACTCTACAAGCAAAATTTTTAACGGCAAATACACCACGAAAGTACTACTCTTTGACGAACAAATAGCTGTTTTAGAACATGAAGCAAAATTCGGATTAAAAAATTTTAATATATTCAAAATGGGTTCTATCAAAACTGAGATAAAATTTGATAAGCCAACATTATCCAGCAGACTACTTTACTATTACCCTTATCAAGATATTGATTCTCAAAACACAAACAGACTTAGTGAAATTGAAAGGTTAATTTCTTCATTAAACGATATAAGTTTTTCAAGCGATATAAGATTAAGCGGCATAGATACAAAAATTGACATTAAGGAAGGCTCAAAAGAGCTTGAAAAAGACGGCGAACTTTTAGCCTTTTCATGGAAAGACATAGATGGAAATTATCTCTTGTCGTTTAAGCGTGACACTATAGAGTTTAATGCCAACATACCGTATATCTCATCAACATTAAACGGATCAAAAGACAATAACTCACTCATAGTAGAAAATCAAATATACAAAAATTATGCTTCAAAAAGAAAAACCGGCATCTGGCTTGGAAACTCTTTGATAAAAATCGGCAAAATTTCATTTGCATCAATATCTGCAAAAAATATTTATGATTATGACGAATATGAATATGATGATTATGATGAATATTACTCGGATAGTGATGATTATTCAAATGAATCCGATGAATACTACAGTGAACCACTTAAAGAAAATGACGAAAATAAAACAACCGAAGCAGACAATGATGAAGAAGTAATTGCAGCAGATATTTATAATGGAGAAGAGGAAGTTGAAATCGTCCATACAAATTTTACATTGCTAAATATTGATATAACATCAAGTATCAAAGAAGGCTCCGACTCGACTCTATATTCTGACAATAAAATATCTGTGAAAAATTTCGCCTTAAATAACGAACAAGAGCTTGTAATAGATAACGCTGTTCTTGATATAAGTTTACAAAATATAGATTTGGAAAGTGTAAAAAAGATGGTTGATTCTTTAGAAAATGTTGATTTTGAAGATAAAATACAATTAGCGCTTTTTGGAGCTTCACTCGTGGGATATCTACCCAACACTTTAGCCAAACACCCAAAAATCATTCTAAATGAGCTTAGTGCAAAATATGCAAATCAAACTCATAAAGCAAACGGTTTTATTCAATATATTGGTGATGGTAATTTGCAATCAATCTATCAAAATATAAAAAATGACATTATTGCAAAACTTAATATGGATATAGGTTTAAAATCGTTTAATAAAATCTATGGAAGTGTATACTACAATGAAGAAGAGGAGTTAAATTCAAATCTTGAAAAGTTAAAAGAGTTTGGATTTAAAGTAGAAGACGACAAAATAAAAGGCGATGCGGAATACAAAAATAACTCTTTGATTGTAAATGGAAAAGAAACACTTAGAAATATATTTTAAATCTTGCACAGGTCAATTGACCTGTGCAAAAAATTTGACATTATAAAATATACAAAATTGTATTTATTCTGCATATTTTTTTAAAAAATATGTAAAATTGTTGATTTTTTTACTATAAATTGACAATTTCTAATGAAAACAATAGCTAATTCATACTACAATGTCAAAATACTTTTATTTTAAAAAAATTCCATAACAGGGTTGAAGTTTTGAGTATTTTAGGTATAGGCAACAAAAGTTCTACTAAAAAAATTGGCACTTTTATAAATGAATTCGTTAAACAAGAATCATTTGGTGGTATATTATTATTTGTTGCCGCTATTGTTGCTATAGTCGCTGCAAATTCACCCTTTTTATCTCATGCTTATTTTTCATTTTGGGAATTGGAATTTGGAATATCTATAGGCGATTACAGTTTTATAAGAGATATGCATTTTTGGATAAATGACGGACTTATGGCTCTTTTTTTTCTGATGGTAGGACTTGAAGTAAAAAGAGAGCTCTTAGTCGGAGAGCTTTCGAGTTTTCAAAAAGCTATTTCTCCTATTTTTGCTTCTATAGGCGGCATGCTTTTCCCTATAATTATTTTTTTATACTGTACGTGGGGAAGCGGAAGCGAACGCGGATTTGCGATACCTATGGGAACCGATACTGCATTTGCACTTGGTGTATTATTGCTTCTTGGAAGCAGAATTCCAATCAAACTGAAAGTATTTTTGGTAACTTTGGCAATTGCTGATGATATAGGCTCTATATTGGTTATCGCAGTATTTTATACCAATACAATCTCTTATTTTTATTTAACACTCGCCATGTTAATGGCATCTGTTTTATTTTTATTCAATAGATCTGGCGTTAAAACTCTTATGGTTTATCTTTTTGGCGGCATAATATTGTGGTATTTTTTTTACAAAAGCGGTATACATGCAACAATATCAGGTATTGTTTTAGCATTTTGTATACCGATTCGCTCAAAAATAAACAGTACCGGATTTTTAGAACATTTGCGCTTGGCTGTAAATGTATTTTACTCTAGTGCACAAAAACAAGAAACCCAGCAAGTACTTTTAAATGCAAAACAAAACAATGCGCTGGAAATCATAGCAAAAGCTTATGATGAAGTTCAAAGTCCTCTTGTAAGACTTGAGCACTACTTGCACCCATTGAGCGCATATTTTATCATGCCTATCTTTGCTCTTGCAAATGCAGGTGTAAAAATAGAACAAGGCTTTGAATTTAACGAAATCTTTTGGGGAATAGCTTTGGGGCTTTTTATCGGAAAACCATTGGGTATATTCGTTTTTACATTTATTTTGGATTTTTTTGGAATATCCAGAAAACCAAGCAATCTCACATGGGCACAGATATTTGGTATAGGACTTGTAGCAAGTATTGGTTTTACAATGTCGATACTTATATCAAATCTTGCATACAAAGAGTCTGGAGCAGACCAAGCTACATTGTCTGTACTTCTCGCTTCACTTGTGGCTACCGTAGTATCATTTCTCTTTTTCTTTATCTTTTCGCCCAAAGAGAATATAGCAACAACATCAGTTGCACCGACAAAAGAGATTGTGTAGTATTTTCTAAAATGCAAGATAATTAATCAGAATTTATATTCTAAAATTATAAAATATATATATTTTAACTCCAAGGAAATAATATGTCTGATTTCACTCCGGCACTAAACTACTTTAATTATCAGTTACTCATTAAACAGTTGCTTTTTACGCCTATAACCAACAATCCAAATCAAGAGATAATTTATAAAAACAATTTTCATATGACTTACGCCGAGTTTCGCAAACGTGTCTGCAAACTTGCCAATGTTCTTACAAAGCTTGGTGTCAAAAAAGGTGACACGGTAGCCATTATGGATTATGATTCGCATAGGTATTTGGAGTGTTATTTTGCCATACCTATGATTGGCGCGGTCATGCATATGGTAAATATAAGACTAAGTCCAGAACAGATACTCTACACAATCGACCACGCGCAAGATGATGTTTTACTCATACATCATGATTTTATACCCATACTTGAACAAATAAGAGGCAGAGTAGATACTATCGGTAACTACATTTTGATAGCTGACGGCAATGAATCAACACAAAGCATAATCCCTTTCGTAGGTGAGTATGAACAGTTGTCGGAAGAAGCAGACGATAAATTTGATTTTCCGGATTTTGATGAAAACACACGCGCAACTACATTTTACACGACAGGCACCACAGGAATGCCAAAAGGCGTATATTTTACTCATCGCCAATTGGTACTTCATACTATGGGCACATTGCTTAGTCTCTCTTCTTACGCCGAACATGCCAATTTTAATCAAAGCGATGTATACATGCCTATAACTCCAATGTTTCACGTGCATGCATGGGGTATTCCTTATGTGGCTACATTTATGGGTGTAAAACAGGTGTACCCAGGTAAATACATACCTGATGTTTTGCTTGATTTGATACAAAAAGAGGGAGTAACATTTTCACATTGTGTGCCGACAATACTCCATATGTTATTAAATTCTCACAAAATAGACGAGGTTGATTTGAGCAGATGGAAAGTTATAATAGGCGGCGCTTCTTTGTCTCCGGCTCTTGCAATAGCTGGATTAAACAAAGGAATAGATATATTTTCAGGGTATGGAATGAGCGAAACTTGCCCGATTTTATCTTTAGCAAGATTAGACAAAGAGACGCTTGCAAAAGATTATGAAGAGCAGGCAAAAATCAGAACTAAAACAGGCACCCCCCTTGGTTTGGTAGAGATGAAGATAGTAGATGAAGAGATGAATGAAATCACGCATGACGGCGAAAGTACGGGCGAAATAATTGTACGCGCACCTTGGCTTACGGCAGGATATCTGAAAGA
>JAIROK010000036.1 GCA_031257555.1 Campylobacteraceae bacterium
CCATGCTCTTTGTCTACAAATTCATCGTTTTTTACTATGTTGAGTTTATACTTAAACACAGCATCTGCGACTCTATATATCAACCCTTTTTCATCTTGACAATCAATTTTTAAGATATATTGGCTCATAAATTACTCCGAGAAAAATAAATTTTTATTTTAGCGCAACAGCGCTTAATTAGTTTGAAAGCAGGAGTGTTATCTCTTGATTAAAAATGCTTACCGTCATAATTGCATCTTTTAGATAAAACGCAGTAGTTGGCACACTGCTGAAAAATTGGATATAAATACAGATTGCTGTCAAACATAAAAACAGGTTGTGACATAAGCAACTATTTGTACGCTTTAGTTTTGCCGTATACTCACCAAAGCGTACTATCGCATGAAAATCTATAACCCAAAAGGTATTGTTTCGATATCTTTGATATCTTTTGCAATAACCCAAACAGCTTCTCCAACACATGTATCATCGTATAATATATATGGAGAATATGGAAGAGGATCGACAAGAACGCACAAAGGATTATCCCAATATATGTAGTATAACCTACCAACTTTTTTATAATATTTATTATTTTTCACTTCAAAATTGCTACTTGTTAGCTTTTCTTTATAATCAACCAAACCATAATCTCTTATCATATTGTCAAATGTCTTATAGCTTGCTACAACAACTTCTCTACCGTTAATTTTGGGGAAAATTTGCTCAAATAGATCTTTAGAAATTTCGCTACCAGTAATAGATAATAACAAATAGTAATTTCCATCTATAAAATCACCCATGACTGTTACTTCACTAATTCCCAATATGGGTTCGTATTTTATGTAACGATTGTCATCTACTTTTGTAAAATTATTTTCTACCAGATATGCAATGCCTCCATTAAAATCCGTCTCTGATATAGAATCATACACAACTACTTTTGTATTTATACCAAATCCTTCTTCCAAAGGTGGAAAAACAGCATTGTTTTCCAATAATGGCAAGAATTTTGAACCACTATTGTTATTTTCATTACTGCAGCCAACAAATAAAAGCCCCGCTATTATGAAAATAGCAACAAGAAAGAACTTTTTCATAAATATTCTTTAAAGAAAACTTGAATTTAATTATATCAAAAAATAACTTTATTTGGATAAATATATATAATTTTTAAATATTTTATAATAAATAAATATTTTATGGCTGAATTTTAATTTTTACTAAAGTAGTAAAAATTAGAGCAGTGATAGCAAATCCAAACTGCATTTACTCATATTTTATAGTCTATACTTCATTTTTTATTATTGTATTTGAAGAAACAGCACTCTGCTTCGCTTTCAAATAAAAATCACTTTATTAAAAAATTTTGTTTTTGTTTTTAAAGAATATAATGAATATTTTTTGATATATTTATAACTTAATACTATAATTTCAAATTAGTAATTTATATAATTCAACAGCAGTTTAGACAAAACTGCTGTTGAATTTAATTTTTAATATTATCAAAAAACAGCTCTTCCCAACTGTTTGGTTTTGTTTTTATAGCGCCGATATCAAAGAGAAAATCACTAAAAACCGTGATATTCGGAAGTGGTTTTGAAGTATAAAAGATATTTGGATTATTTAAGATTTTTTCTATGATATCCAAAGGTTCTTTTGATTTTGTAACTCTAAGATAGAGTTTTGCCGCTTCTTTTTTGTTGTTTGATATCCATTCATCAGCCTCATTTATGGCATTTACAACAACTTGTGCAAGCTCCGGATTGTTTTTGTAAAAATCTTCGGAAGTCGAAACAACATTAGATGTATATCTGCCGCCAAATATTTCGTAAGAGTCAAAAACTTTATGAACGTTGGGATTTTGCTGTTCTATCGTAGCAAACGGCTCTGTGGCTATATGTGCGGTTATTTCGGATTTACCTGAAGTTAAAGCAACCAATGCGTCAGGGTGTTTTAACGATACGGTCAAATGATCTAATTTATCATAATTTTTTATACCAAACTCTTTTGCGACAGCTATTTGAAGTAATAAAGACTGTATGGAAACTTTAACCGCAGGAAGTGCAATTTTATCTTTATCTGTAAAATCACGTAAAGTTTTAACATTTGGATTTACGCTATTGAGTACAAAAGGCGATTGGTCAAGTGCGGCTAACACTTTCACTTTCCCTTTGGTTTTATCCCAAAGTCTAATAAACGGTGCATTACCTCCCGATATCAAATCAACGCTTCCAGACAAAAGAGCATCGTTTGCCGTAGCGCCTCCGCCAAATGTCACCCATTCAACTTTGATATCCCCAAGACCTGCTGATTTGGCATTTTTTTCTATGAGTTTTTTATCTTCAAGAACGATCAATGGCAGATATGAAAGCCCATACTGTTTTGATATGCGCAATTCACTCTTTTTGGCTTGCAAATTTGTACCTATAAACAATGCAGCCAAAAATATAAACAAAGACATCTTTTTCATACAATAACCCCTTTTCATTATAAATAATAGTGAAGTATACTGCTTTTTAAAATTTATGTCAAGTTTATATATCAATTTAATCAAGTTTTAGATGACTAAATGAAAAAAATTCATCAAAAAAATAAATAAAGATAACACAAACGGCATGCTTTTTATAAAAAAATTGATAAAAGTTTAAAAGATTGAATCGCGAAAACAGCATAAATAAAAAATAGTAGAAATAGTAAATACACAAAAAAGAGATAAGCAATAATATGATAAAGGTAAAATGGCTTAATCTCATTTGACACTTTTTGCATTTTCTGCACAAAGTTTATAATTTGGTTATCAAAAACAGATAAAAATATTTTCTTGATGAAAATGAGACCAAAATGATTTATGTTATTTTTTGTATAATCTCATCGCCAAACCTGACTTTTGTACCTTTTTTCACAAGCGATTTGAAAATCATATTTTCACCTAAAAATACAACTGTTGAGCCCATTTCAAAAAAACCAAGCTTGTCTCCTTGTAATATATATAAATCTTTATATGTATAAAATGTCTGGATAGTATCTTTGGCATTCGTTTGTATGTTTTCATCAAAACAAAATCTCATTTTCCCAACATTAAGCGCACCCACAAAAATTAGAAAAAATTTAGCCCCATCTTTTGTCTCACACTCTAAAACAACTCTCTCGTTCTCTATAAAAATCCCTGCTTTTTTATTTAGCCATTTAAGGTTTACCGGATAAAGTTTGCCCGGAATATGTATAGCTTTGATGATTTTCATATCACATGGAGCATGATAATGATGATAATCAGCGGGAGATAGATATAGATTGACAAATATCCCACCCTCAAGTTTTTTTTTCTCTTTTATGAGTATAAAATCACCGAGCAGCAAATTGACAGAATATGATGAGCCTTTGATTTGAAGCGCATTTAAGCCATTATGGCTTATCACGCCCTCTTCGCTCACCAATGCATCACACATGCTGATAAGCATTTGATTGTTTTTTACGATATATCGAGGCTCTTTAAGGCTTCTTGTAAAAAGTGCGCCCAAGCTCTCATAATTTTGGAACGATTCAAATTCACTCATATTTATATTAAATGCCTTAATATAGCTTTTGTTGATAAAGTTTTGTATCTTTTTTGGAAAACGCTTTGCTGCCAAAACACCAAAAATCCTTGAAAAAATATTTGTCATATAAAATACGCCTTTTTTTATTTTAACTCTAATTTCACTATCTCTGAAGGTGCCAAAACCCTAAGAGGTGGTCCCCAATACCCTGCTCCGCAACTTACAAAAATCTGCGTTTTGGAACTATGTTTATAAAGCCCATAAAGATATGGTTGATCTATCAGTACAAGCAATCCAAATGGAAAAATTTGCCCGCCATGCGTATGACCGCTGATTATCAAATCTACATTGTCTTTATCTGAAATTTGTTGTGCAACTTTAGGCTGATGTGAAAGCAAAACTGTTGGTAGATTTTTATCCCTACCAGACAAAGCTTTTTTGACATCGGGTTGATATTGCCCGAAAATTTTACCTCTTAAGTCATAAATACCTGCTAAATTTATTCTGTTATCTATGACTACATTCTCATTTTCAAGCACTTTTATGCCGAAACTTTTAATAAGCTCTATTATTTTCGCAACACCACCGTTAAAATATTCGTGATTTCCTAAAACATAATAAATTCCAAAACGGCTTTTTAAGTCCTTTAACGGTTTTAGTTTTTCTTTGGCATATCTTGGCGATAAATCCACTAAATCACCGGTAATAACAACTATATCGCCATCAAGTTCATTTGTCAATCTAACCACCTCTTGCATAAACTCATACCCCAAAACTTTTCCGATATGAACATCAGTCATCTGAACGATAGACAACGGCGCTTTGAGATTTTGAATTTTAACTTCAACACTTCTTTTAATGGGTCGGCTAAATCCACCGACAAGTCCTTTAAATATCCATGAAAAAGCAGCTATAAGGATAGTAACGTCAAGAATTGCCTTTAAAGTTCTTCGTTTTGATTCGCTAAAAGGCACAGCATATATCGGCACTCTTAAGATAAAATACAAAAGTGAAAAACAAAAAAGCAAGAAAGATATGCCTATCAAGGAAGCAGTAGCCTGCAGTAAAAAAATATTTCCGCCGCTTCGCCTGAATGATGTAAGATAGTATATCTCTAAAATTGTTATAACGATGAGCAAAACTGCTATAACCCATCGCCATTTTTTAAAAAACTCTATGCGATAAAAGAGACATATAAACGAAAAAAGGTTCAAACAAAACATTACTAAAGATGCAATTATACTAAAACTTATCAAAAGTAACACCTTTTTTAAACTAAGTAATTATTTTACACTATTGTCGTTAAATATAATATAAATATTAGTTATTTTTGTTATAATGGCATAAAATCTTATAAGGCTTTACATGGAACTATCTGCGTTGTGGTTTAAAAATAGGCTATTCGTTTGTACTGCTAAGACCCTATTTGCCGATATTATGTACAATCAGCCGACACCATACATGCACTTTTGCTCAAAAAATATGAACCGGAGCAGAACATAAAATGCAAAAAAATCATCTGTCATTTTTGCAAAAAAAAGAAAAATGTGTAGTTTTTAAAATATTGAACATAAAATTGTATAGATTTTTTAAAACATTATTATTTATACATAAAAAAGAAAGATTTTATAAATTTTTTGCATTAATGTTAATTGTTTTAGCAGTTTGTTATTTTTATCAACAACCGCTTTTGGTAAATATTTTATATATGATATTTGTTATAATAATTAAAAAATATATAAATATAAAAAATAAGTATACTAAAATAATATTTTTAAAACAATATTTTTTATATGATTTGCCATGGTTACCAATTTGGCAACAAAATAAAAAGTATTTCACTGGAAAAAATGTATTTATGTTAAAACTTATACCAAAATGCACACAAATAGATAAATATTCTAAAAAAATATTACATCTCGCTAAAATATTTAAAATTAAAGAAGTTTTTAACATAATAAGTGATATTTTTAACATTATTTTTCAAGATGTTGAACCATATCTAAAAATGAAACGGTATCTTAATAAGAATAATATAATAAATATTATATATTTTTTTGATGGATTTTGTATGCAAAAAAACTTATTGCAGTTTGCAAAAACAAAACAGCAATATTTTTAGCATAGCCTAAGTAATAATAAGTTATGGAGATAACAAAAAGGTAATATGGGGATATAGGCGCAGAAAATTACTAAAAGTAGGTTCGTAATTGACAAAAGAATTTACAAATAAGTACTTTATCTGCTTGTAGAGTAATTTTGTAACCACAAAAATCAAAAATTAATTCAGGAGAGAGGAAATGACAAACGGAGAGTTTGCAAAAAAACTTAAAGAGGTAAATCTGACTCGGAAAGAGTTTGCAGCGCAAGTCGGTTATGCTTATCAAGCAGTATTAAATTGGAGCAATCACCCAATACCAACATGGGTAGAGAGCTGGCTTAAATATTATGATTTGGCACAAAAATACACTAGATTATTGAATGATTTGAGACGAATATAGAAAATTTTTATGCAATATTTCTGTTTTTCCCTTTGTGTGTAAATGAGTAGACTACATATAAAGGAATTGTATTTGATTTAATATTGAGGGTGTATATTTTATCTCCTTTTGAAAGTCAAGTTTTGCATAATATGTAAAACATAAATGTTGTATCTGAACAAAATTTTTATGTATCGTTTTTATATCAAATTTTGTTGAACCGACACAAGCGTTGTATATTAAAATGGTATTCCGCTTCATCGGTTAAATTACACAAGTGTTGTATTGAAATATAGCTCTATGCAAAATATCGTCTATATAGATATAGGTTGAACTTATACAAACATTGTGTTGAGATAATTTTTCGTCATTTTGACCATAGTAAGCCAACCAAAGTTAAGCGGATGCAGAAATTGCAAATTATTTTGCATCCGTAGCCTATATATTGAAAAAGCATTAAATCAACACGCAGGCAGCGTATAATTTCATATCGCAACTCTCTCTTAATAGTTTAAAAAACTTATCATGTTTTTATAACAATGCAATGCTCATATACAAAACATACATTTTGTCCACTTTTGGTCAAAGTTATTGATAACTTATAGCTAAATAATTCTAATAGATTATATTATAATAAATTGGTAAAATTTATATTACATAAATTATATTATTGCACATTTTTCTCGAAATTTTTATATTCAAAAAACATGAAGTATTATTATTTTATTTTAAAGGATTTTATGCACCCCATAACTTTGTAAAATATAAGGTTCGTGATAATGTATTTAATTAAACTTTAAAATAAAATTGATTATTAATGAACAACTTGCTATAATTAAGGGTTATTTTTGCTTGTAAAGCTTTTGAGGATTTTTATGTTTAGATATCTATCTTCTGTAATGTATGCCGTATTATTTCTTTTATTGTGCGGTTGCAGTACTAAATTAGAGATAATATCTCTAAGCGACAAAGCTTTTATAGAAGAGAATTTACCTATATCTATAGATATGAAAAACGGTTCGTATCCATTTTTAAACGAAGCTATAAAAGCGGAACTTGAAAAACAGATAGAAAAAGATGGTTTTACGGTAGATGAAAAAAATGCTTCATATCATTTGGATATCGAACTGCTATCACATGACAAATTGGCATACCACAGATATGAACCTGTTTACAGCTACTCACATATAAGATGCACTCCAAACGGCGAATGCTATCGCTTTCCTATAGTTAGATATATACCATGCCTTGATGTTTCGGAAACTATATATGTAATGTTGGACGTATCCAATAAAAATACAAATGAAACCAAAAAATTTCCCTTAACAAGCAAAAATTTTGCCAATAACTGCTATTATGGCTTTAGACTCTCAAATAGCTTTGGCTCTGATACGTTTTTGCTTGATAATGTCAATAAAGAGAACATAAAACTATTGGCAGCAAAAATAAAGCAAAGTATATTTCCGATTAGAACCGTACAAAAAGAAAATCTTTCAAATAAAGTAAAAAGTATGGAACTTTCACAAAGTGAGATAGAAATTTTCAAACAAAGTTTCAAGCTGACTTCAAAAAGAGATTACAATAATGCAATTTTAGGTTTTGAGAGCCTAAAAGATACTATGGGCAACGAAACGCCTTATGAAATTTATCTTAATCTCGGACTTTTATATGAATATACAGGCGATTTAGACAAAGCCTTGCAAAACTACGAATATTTGCCGCAAAAAGAAAATTATATAAAAAGGATATATGTAAAAAAACGCTATGAAAAGAGATAAAGTTACAAAACAATCATTAAGTTCAAGAGAAAAAGCAAGATATGACAAGTTGATTAATGCTGCAGCTGAAGTCTTTTTAGAATATGGATTTGAAAAGGCTAAAATGAGCGAAATAGTAAAACGAGCCGGTGGTTCATTCGCAACCGTATATAAAATATTTGATAATAAAGAAGCTATTTTTGTCGAAGTGCTTTCCCAAAAAACAAAAAAAATCTTTTCAAACATAGATTTAGCCATCTCTTATAGTGAAAATTTTGAAGATTTTTTGTATAACATAGGCAAAAAAATCATATCAGTAACTACAAATAATAATACTTGTTGTTTCCATAGATTAATAATCTCGGAGGGCTATAAAAATGATGCTAAAGTTGGAAAACTCTTTTTTGAAAATGCCATAAAACCTACAGCATCTATAGTAGCGGAATATTTTGAGAGAGAGAGAGAGAGAGGAAATATAGATGTGGAAGACCCGGTCCTTGCGGCATATCAATTTTTACATTTACTAAAAGAGCCATTCTTTTTCGCCAAAATACTTGGTGTGAATATAAATAATAATCCTATATTTGATGTTGAAAAATCACTACGTCAAACAGTAAAAATCTTTTCTAAAGGTATACTTGTTCAAAAGTAGTACAATTTTTATTCTGAAAATACTTGACTTGTTAATAAAATAGGGATACAATCTCAACTTTAAAAATGTAATTGTTATTACATATAATAAATCTTAAATTAAACATGGAGTTGCAAAGATGATTTTTCATAAGTTTTTACAAATCAAATATGGCATCGCCGCCGCGTCTTTATGCACATTTATTTTCGTTGGGTGTTCGGAAAATAAAGCTGCAAATTCGGCTCAACAAATGCCTCCTCTTCCGGTAAATACTTTCAAAACGCAAATAGAGGACGTTTCCATATCTTTGGAATATCCTGCAAGAATCAAAAGTATTCAACAAGTACAAGTTGTAGCAAGAGTTCCCGGAACTTTAGAGAAGAAATTTTTTCAAGAAGGCTCTTTTGTAAATGAAGGAACACTGCTTTATCAAATAGATCCGTCAAAATATGAAGCCGCGTATGATATTGCTAAAGCGCAATTGAGTATTGCTGAAGCATCAGCCAAAGAAGCTGAAAGAAATTGGCAAAGAGTAGAACAGTTGTATCTTAAAAATGCTGTCAGCCAAAGAGAATATGATATGGCTTTGAGCGCATATGAAAGTACAAAAGCACAAATAGAAGCAGCTAATGCCTCTCTTAAAAATGCCAAAGTTGATTTGGATTATACGGCAGTTAGAGCAACAGCAAGCGGAAATATAGGAGAGAGCTTGCAAGATCTTGGAAGTTATATCGGTACGTCATCTGCAAACTCACTACTTGCTGTAATCACTCAAACCAATCCCGTATATGCTGAATTTTCAATATCCGACCTTGATCTTTTGAAAAGAAAATATTCACTAAACAGAGGAAATTGGGATAATATAATAAAAGCCAAATTGCCCGTTAAAATCATAACTCCAACAGGCGATACAAATGATAATATCGGAACATTTGATTTCTTGGACAACTTGGTAGACCCTCAAACTTCAACCATAAAAGCAAGAGCCACATTTGAAAATAAAAACAAAAGTTTAATCCCAGGTCTCTTTGTAAGGGTATCCATAGAGGGGCTTGTAAGAAAAAATACACTGCTGGTTCCGCAAAAAGCTGTTATGCAGGATCCTTTAGGAAGTTATGTATATGTTATGAAAGACAAAAAAGCTAAAAAGGTTCCGATTAAAACCGATATTACAGTAGCTGATGGCAAAATAGTAGTAATAGACGGCTTGAGTGAAAACGAAGAGATTATCATTGATAATCTTACAAAACTAAGACCTAATGCCGACGTAATTCCTGCTGAACTTTTTGCTAAAATGATGGCAGAAAAAGCCAACGCTGCAGCAAATGCCAAATAAAAGGCAAATCAATGTTTTCTAAATTTTTTATCTATAGACCGATTTTTGCAACGGTAATTTCTATTATAGTATTGATCGCAGGTTTCGTTTCGATTAAAGAGTTGGCTGTCGAAGAGTATCCCAATGTTACTCCGCCTCAAGTTATGGTTTTTGCAACTTACGCAGGAGCAAACGCAGAGACTATAGCAAATACTGTAGCCGCACCTTTGGAACAGCAAATAAATGGTGTTGATAATATGATATATATGACATCTACCGCATCTTCAAGCGGAACTTTGTCAATAAATATATTTTTTAAAATCGGCACAGACCCTGATCAGGCTACTATCGATGTAAACAATCGTGTACAGCAAGTTTTAGCAATACTTCCAACGGAAGTTCAATCAAGGGGAGTTACAGTTGTCAAACGTTCGTCGACTCTTTTAAAACTTGTCGCATTGTATTCTGAAAACAGCACATATAATGTAGGATACATGGCAAATTATGCCTTAATAAATGTAATTGACGAGTTAAAAAGAGTAAAAGGTGTGGGCGACGCCGCACTGTTTAGCAGACAAAATTACTCTATACGTATATGGACGGAACCTGATGTGCTGGCAAAATACAATCTTTCGCCAAATGATGTTTTAAATGCTATAAGAGAGCAAAATAGCCAATTTGCACCCGGAAAATTTAACCAGTCTCCAAACGGTGGCAATGAAGCCTTTACATATTCTATTACAACTGACGGGCGTTTTACGAATGTAAAAGAGTTTGAAGATATCATAATGCGGACAAATCCGGATGGCTCTACGTTAAGATTAAAAGATGTTGCACGCGTAGAACTTGGTATCGAATCATATGATGTAGAAGCAAAGATTGACGGCAAGGAAGCAGTCGCCATAGGTATATTTTTACAAAGCGGTGCAAATGCTTTGGAAACAGCAGAATTAGTAGATGAAACGCTGGAGAAAATCAGCAAAAACTTTCCTGAACAATTAAAATATATAGTACCATATGACACTACCGACTTTATCCAAATTTCAGTAAATGAAGTTATAAAAACATTTATAGAAGCAATCGCGCTCGTTGTATTGATAGTATATATGTTTTTAGGAAATTTAAGAGCTACCATTATACCGATAGTCGCTGTTCCGGTGTCAATTATAGGCACATTTGCCGGTATGTATGCTTTTGGCTTTTCTATAAATCTTTTAACACTGTTTGGTCTCATACTTGCCATTGGTATTGTCGTTGACGATGCGATTATTGTCATAGAAAATATAGAAAGGATAATTCACTCAAATCCGAAAATATCCGTAAAAGATGCGGCTGTTCAAGCCATGCAAGAGGTTACAGGACCTGTTGTGGCAATAGTATTGATACTCTGCGCTGTTTTTATTCCGGTCTCATTCATGGGCGGTTTTACAGGACAAATGTACCAGCAGTTTGCTATCACGATAGTTATTTCAGTTGTAATTTCAGGTATTGTAGCTTTAACGCTCACGCCTGCTTTATGCGCAGTATTTTTGACTAGAAAAGAACCGCGTCCATTTTGGATTGTCAAAAAATTTAATGATTTCTTCGATTTTTCTACAAGTATATTTACAAATGGAGTAAGACTTATAATAAGATACAGCTTCGTAGCTGTGATATTGTTTATAGGACTTATGCTAATCTCATGGCAGTTATTTAAACATGTGCCAACAGAATTAATTCCACCGGAAGATAAAGGTGTTGTTATGGCTGCTGTTATGTTGCCGCCAGCATCTTCACTTGATAGAACAAAAGAGACAGCTGCCAAATTCACACAAATAGTCGGCAGGAATGAAAATGTCAAGCAAATCACTTTCATGTCGGGCGTTGATCTTTTAAATAGTTTTTCAGCAAGAACAAGCAGCGGATTGTCATTCATAGTACTTAAAGATTGGAAAGAGCGCGAAGAGCAAAATCAGTCATCTTTTGCGATAGCCAGTCAGTTTATGAGAGAATTAAATTTTATGATCCCAGAAGCCACAACTGTAGCGTTAAATCCTCCTGCTATCATGGGACTTAGTATGTCAAGCGGTTTTGAAATGTTTGTACAAGATAGAACAGGTGGCTCGATGCAAACCCTCCAAGATTTAACAAACCAAATAATAGAAAAAGCCAGAATGCGCAAAGAGCTTTCAGCCTCAAGTGTCAGGACAAGCTTTGACATCAACTATCCGCAATATAAAATAGAGATAGATAAAGAAAAAGCCAAATCTTACGGTGTCTCAATATCTGAAGCATTTACGGCTTTGCAATTAAGCTTTGGGTCTTACTACGTAAATGATTTTGATCTTTTTGGAAGATCTTACAGGGTAAATGTCCAAGCTGATAACAGATACAGGGAAAAACCAGAAGACGCAAGCAATGTTTTCGTACGTTCTCAAAGCGGAAATCTCGTACCATTAAGCTCTTTAGTTAAATTTGAAAAAATAGTAGGAGCTGATATAGTTGAAAGGTATAATGTATTTAATTCTGCTAAAATTACAGGCGATGCAAATATAGCAGATGGATATACATCAGGAGATGCACTTAAAGCCATTGAGGAAGTAGCAAATGAAGTGTTACCGGAGGGATATAATATTGGTTGGATAGGAAGTTCTTATCAGGAAAAAGAGATGGAAGGTTCAGGCGCACAAGCGTTTTTATTTGGCGTTATCTTCATTTTCTTAATTTTGTCCGCACAGTATGAAAGATGGCTAATGCCTTTAGCAGTTGTAACAGCTGTTCCGTTTGCAGCTTTTGGAGCAATTCTTGCTGTTTACTTAAGAGGCATAAGCAACGATATCTATTTTCAAATAGGACTTTTGGTGCTTGTGGGACTTGCGGCAAAAAATGCTGTTTTGATTGTGGAGTTTGCTATGTTATCGCAAGAAAGAGGCAAAAACATACTTGATGCAACACTCGAAGCTGCAAGACTTCGTTTTAGACCGATAGTCATGACATCTTTGGCATTTACGCTTGGCGTTATACCTTTGGCGATAAGTTCCGGTGCAGGAGCTGCAAGCCGTCATGCAATAGGTACGGGCGTTATAGGAGGCATGATAGCATCAACTACTATAGCGATTTTTTATGTGCCTCTTTTTTACAGCTGGCTTGCAAAGTTAAATCATAGATTTGTAACTAAAAAAACAAAAAATATCAAAAAAGGTGATGAAGATGTATAAGAAAATCTTTTTAGCATCAATCTGCACAGCTATTTTTACAGGTTGTTCGCTATCCCCGAAATTAACTGTTTCACAGATAGACCCATACGATTTAGGCGCTTTGGGTCTTAATGTTAACCACAATAATAGCAGTATATCTGATAAGTGGTGGGAAGAGTACGGCGACAAAACATTAAATTCGCTTGTAGAAGAAGCTTTAAATAATAATAAAGATTTAGAGATAGCCATACTTAACATTTCACTTGCCCGCTCTTCATTGTCCATCAAAGAAGCAGACAGATACCCTACTCTTGGTGTTCAAGGCGGAGCTTCAAGAACTCAAACAAGCGAAGAGGCTTTTTCATCTCAAGGACGCAGATCAACATTTAATGATTTCTCACTAAGTGCTATTTTAAACTATGAAATTGACTTGTGGGGAAAAATCTCATCTGCAAATGCTGCTGCAAAAGCTGATTTATTAGCCTCAAAAGCAACTGCTGATGGAGTCAGACTATCTTTGGCAAGTGGAGTTGTCGATAGTTATTTTGTGCTTTTATCGTTAAAAGAGCAGTTATCTCTTGTAAAAAAAACTATTCAAACAAGAAAAGAATCGTATGAACTTACAAAAATACGTTTTGAAGAGGGAGTGGAGAGAGAAAGTACATTAACACAGCAAGAGTCTCTTTTGGCAACTGCAAAAATCAAAAAAAACAATATAGAACAACAGATAGCAACAACAAGCAGTGCGCTTGGAATACTGCTCGGACGTGATGTAAGGAGATTGTTGGCAGACAAAAATATCAAAATTGATAAATTGCCAAATGACATTAACGTACCAACTGATATTCCATCAAGCATATTGCAAAACAGACCTGATATCGAAACAAGCTTTCAACAGCTTGTATCATCAAATGCACTTATAGGTGTGGCGCGTGCCGCATATTTTCCAAGCCTAAGCTTATCGGCACTTTTTGGCTTAGATAGCTATAAAGCGGATAATCTATTCAAAACAAGTGCTAAAACGTGGAATGCAGGCTCAACGCTTGCTGCTCCGTTGATAGATTTTGGTAGAACGTCAAATAATGTAGAAATAGCCAAAATTTCAAAAAATATTGCTGTACTAAACTATGAAAAAACTGTTTTGAATGCTTTTAGCGAAGTTTATAATGCTGTAACATCGCGCATGCTTTTGCAAGAAAATCTAAAAAATTCATTAGATTATGAAAAAGCTATAAATCGCACACTCGAACTTGCAAATTACCAATATGAAGTCGGATACGTGGATTATCTTTTGGTACTTGATGCACAGCGTTCGCTTTTAGATGCACAATTATCCAGAATTCAAACTCATCAAGCTCTTTTAAGCAGTGGCGTTGCATTGTTTAAGGCTCTTGGTGGTGGTTGGAACAAAGATAAAATTTACGAATAAATTTTGGGGGTCTCCCCCAAAACTTTTTTATCTAAATGGTTAATAATTTTGGATTATTTCTTCGAACTGACATATTCATAAAGGCTCTCAAACTCTTCCAAAGTAAGCGAATATCTCGGCATAACTGATTTTGGATTTTTTAAAGCTGTAAAAAATTGTGCTTTGCTCATGTTGTTGATAGCGGGCGCACTTAGTATTTTTTGCTTACCTTTTTGCGCATATAAAGCGATGGCATTCCCCTTGCCGTTTTCCCCATGACATTTATTGCAGCCAATACCTCTTGGATTTGAGTAGAGAAGTTTAGCATAATCCCTTTTTTCGATAAAATCATCTGCGTTAAGCGTAGAAAATAAAAAAAAAAGTATTGCCAATCGTCCCATGGATATCCGTCTTTTGCTAAAATTTAATAGTTAAATGGTATCATACCCAAACAATTTTTACACTACTTTTAAAAAAAGGAAATTAATGATATTGCTTGACGGAAAAACACTCTCAAACTCCATTCAAGATGAAATAAAAAAAGAAACCGACAAACTTAGAGAAAAAGATATAACCGCAGGACTTGCCGTAATTTTAGTAGGTGATGACCCTGCGAGTCAATCATACGTAAAGATGAAAGAAAAAGCATGTGATAAAGCAGGCATTTACTCCATTTTACACAAAATGCCTTCATCCATATCCGAAGAAAAGATACTCGAAATCATAGCTATGATGAATAAAAATTCTAACATCGACGGCATTTTAGTTCAACTTCCGTTACCGCGTCATGTAAATCAAACCAAAATTATAGAAACCATTGACCCAACAAAGGATGTAGATGGTTTTCACCCATTTAACGTAGGGCGTCTTGTGTCCGGACTTGATGGTTTTGTTCCGTGCACTCCTCTTGGCGTAATGCGGCTTTTAAAGCACTACAATATCGATGTAAAAGGATTGAATGCTTGTGTAGTTGGAGCAAGCAATATAGTTGGAAAACCCATGATGAATCTTTTATTGAATGCTTTTGCTACAGTCGATATTTGTCATATATATACAAAAGATTTGGCTTCCCATACGAAAAAAGCCGACCTTTTGATAGTTGGTGTTGGCAAAGCGGGACTTATAACAAAAGAGATGGTAAAAGATGATGCTATCGTGATTGATATCGGCATAAATCATTCAAAAGATGGCAAATTGACAGGTGATGTTGATTTTGAAAATGTCGCTCCTAAATGTTCATTCATTACCCCAGTACCAGGAGGCGTTGGTCCGATGACTATAGCAATGCTGCTTGAAAATACCATAAAAGCGGCAAAAAACAGGGTGCGTTAAGGATAAATTTATGAAATCAATACTAAAAAAACTTTACAACTTTTCAAGTAGCTGGACAGGAACGATAATAATAGTCTTATTGGTAATATTTTTTATCGCGCAAGCTTTTATTATTCCAAGTGCGTCTATGCAAAATTCTCTTCTCATAGGTGACTTTTTGTTTGCCAAAAAATTCTCTTACGGTGTTCCTACTCCAAGAATTCCATTTACAAACACTCCGATATTCCCGGATATTTTTGACAACGGTCATATAATTGAAGGTAAAAGACCGCAAAGGGGCGATATAGTTATCTTTTTAAATCCAAATACCAATGAAAATTATGTAAAAAGATGCTTTGCTGTCAGCGGAGATGAAGTAATATACAAAGACAATGCTTTTTATCTGCATCATAGCGAAGGTGACGAATATATAAAAGATAATTATCCTGAGGAAAAAATAGTAAAAATTTTAGGCAAACTTTGGGTGGTAGATCCTTACACGCAAACATATCCTGGCATTAATTACAAAAATACATTTTCAAACGAAAGTTTGATATTTCAAAATATGCTAACTCAAGCAGATAACCCTTCACCATTTGTTATGATGTCTAGAATTTTGGCAATACGCGGAGCATCTGCTATAGGAATGGTTCCGATTAAAATCGAAGAATTTAACGATACTTACAATACTATCCCATTCAATGCGTTTTACGTCAAAATCCCGCATGATGAGTTTTTTATGATAGGCGATAATCGCGACAACTCACAAGACAGCAGATTTTTTGGAAGCATACCGTATAGACTTATTGTCGGTCAGCCTTGGTTTATCTACTTTTCATGGGATTCTAATAAAATTCCAAGATGGGATAGAATAGGCAAATTTGTATCTACGCTTGAGAAAAAAGAATATGATAAAAATACTATAAGATATTAGAAATTTATATCTTACCTATCTACTCTATCGTACATAAGTAAAAATCTGTTTTTCATCACGGAAAGAAGCAAATGCTTCTTTCCAAGTGTAAAATTAAGTTATATCGCCGTCCAGCCGCCGTCGACATTTAAAAGTTGTCCTGTTGTAAAACTTGAAGCATCGGAAGCAAAATAGACAAGTGCACCGTCAAGTTCACCCTCATCGCCAAATCTTTTCATCGGACAATACACATTCAATATTTGACTAAATCTTGGGTCTTCGGATACTTTTGCCGTCATTTCGGATCTGAAATATGACGGACCGATAGCGTTTACAGTGATGTTGTACTGCGCCCATTCGACTGCCAATTGGCGTGTAAGCATTAAAACGCCGCCTTTAGCCGCGCAATATCCGCTAAGACCGCTGTTTAACATACCGGCTCTACTGTGAATGGAGCCAAGATTGATTATCTTGCCATAACGCTGTTCTATCATCACTTTGCCGACTTCGCGGGCAAAAAAGTAGACGCTGTTCAGATTTGTATCAATTACAACATTCCAATCCTCATCACTTTGAGTTTGAGCACTCACGGAGCGTGCGACACCGGCATTATTGACAAGTATATCTATGCGTCCAAACTCATTTTTTACTTTGGATACCGCGCTTCGTATATCGTCATTATTTAATACATCGCATCGTATAGGCAGACATTTAACGCCAAAAGCCTCTATCTCTTTAGCCACAGCTTCTAACTTTTCAACTCTGCGCGCTACTATTGCTACATTTGCGCCTTGACGTGCCAATGCTTTTGCAAATTGCGCGCCAAGCCCTGACGAAGCTCCTGTAACTATTGCGCTTTTGCCGCTCAAATCAAATAAACTCATTTTGTACTCCTCTCTTTATTTAAAAATAATGGGATATTATAACAATTAAATACAAAAAATTTAGCTAAAATCGTAATTATAAATTTTTCACAAATATAGACAGAATGTGTATATCGGATTTTGGCTTACTATCTTAGCGTTACTTTTATTCAACGCCAATCATCACGGAAGTAGCTTTTATGATGGCATAAGCCTCTTTGCCTTCAACCAGCCCAAGCTCTTCTATGGATTGCAAAGATATGGTTGATGTTATTTTGTTGCCGTTGCCGATATCTATGACCACAGTGCCGTTTATCGCACCTTTTGTGATGGATACTATTTTGCCTTTTAATTGATTTTTCGCGCTTATCTTCATCTGTTTACCTTTTATGTTGAATTTATGTGTTTGATATGATGCCTGCAAAATAGTAAAAAGCAGCTTATTGTTGATAAATATTACAAAAATATTTTTATAATTAAAAATATAGATATCGAAATTTTTAGTAAATTTTCTTTGCATACAATAAAATTTTTAATCTAATTAAGCTTTTTTATTCTAAATAGTACTAATTAGTAGTATTATTCACTCATAAAAACATAGGACGCAAAATGAAATTAAATATTCAAAGCAATCTTAACGAACGAACTAAAAAAAGTATGCAAACATGGATACAGCTTATAAGAGCATTTCAAAAGATAAGATCTTACGAACTCCTTTACATAAATCAAAATCATTTGACTATGAACCAATTTGAGATTTTGGAAGTGCTGTATCACAGGGGTGATATGCCGATATCCACGATAACGAAACTTATCTCAAGTACGCCCGGAAATGTTACGGTTGTCGTCAAAAATCTGCAAAGAGATAAACTTGTGGAGATAGGGAGCAATAAAAATGATAAGCGCGAGCGAATCGTCAGCATAACGCCTGTCGGGCAAGAAAAGATAGGTGCAATGTTTGAACGTCACTCGCAAAACCTAAAATCTTGCTTTGAAGCTTTAAGTGATGATGAGATTGACACACTTTTTGCGTATTTGCGCAAGATTTATAAAACCAAATTAAAGGATATATAATGATAAAAAAGATTGATTTTAACAAACTTTTTGTAAGTAATTTAGGCTGGCTCAAAAGCCGTTTTCACTTCTCTTTTGCAGAGTATTTCAATCCCCAAAATATACATTTTGGCACTCTTCGCGTTATGAATGATGATATAGTACAGCCACAGACCGGTTTTACAACTCACCCGCATAAAAATATGGAGATATTCTCATATATGCTTGATGGAGAGCTTACTCACGGCGACAGTATGGGCAATGTAGAGACTTTACAAAGAGGCGATGTGCAGTATATGTCGGCAGGCAGCGGCATATTTCATTCGGAGATGAACAATCACCCGCAAAAACCATTAAGATTTATCCAAACATGGATACTGCCGGGTGAAAAAGAACTTGAACCTCGATATGGCTCTAAAAAGTTTGCATTGGAAGACAGGTTGAATAGATGGCTTCACATTTTAGGAGATAAAAACTCAAATGCTCATATACACTTTAATCAAAATGCAAACATATATGTAAGTGAACTTGATGCCGGTAGAATGCTGAAAATCGAACTAAATAGCGGCAGACAAGCCTATCTTAAAGTTATGGAAGGGAACATAAAAATAGAAAATACAGAGTTTACTCATGGAGATGCAGCCGAGATAACAAGCAGCACCGACATCTTAGCACTCAAAAACTCTCATGTGATGTTGATAGAGATGGCTCTAGAAAGCAAGTAAGTCATATTATTACTTCAAAATATTTGAATTTGCGACGATAAATATAAAAAGTGAAACGGTCTGTTCTTCTTAATCTTATTGCCTCTGTTTATCATCGCAAATAAATTCTAGCCTTCATGCATAAGAAGGGGGAATTCAAAATCGCGTTACTATGGCGCTAGTTATCCTCCAAATAAAGATACGGATAACTTATGTCTTCATTTATCTTCCATGGATGAGTAACATTATTTCCAAATTTCCAACCTAAGTTGTCTAAATAAGTCGTTTTTCACTTCAATTCCATATCACTTTTAAACATTCCTGTATTGCCACCAGGTGTGTTTGTTGTCAACATTGTACTAAGCACGAAATTATCTAAAACAGTAGAGTCGCTATTATAGCCAACTACACTATTTACATAATATATTCCAATAATGGAAGGATTGATGGCAACATTGTTTCTTATAAAACTGCCGTAACTACCTCCTGCTATACCACCGACACGTTTGTTTCCATTAATATTTCCCGTAGAGTAGCTATTTACTATGCTACCATAAGAAATGATTCCAACTATGCCACCAATATCATAATTACCGCTTATATTTCCCCTAGAGTAGGAGTTTGTTATAGTGGTGTTATGAAAAGTTCCTGCTATACCTCCAATATTTTGACTTCCATTTATGTTGCCCATAGAGTAAGAGTTTGCTACAAAGCTGTTATCAATGCTTCCTACTAAACCGCCAGCACCGTAATTGCTACTTATATTTCCTGTAGAGTAAGAATTTGCTATAATACTGTTCTCAACAGTTCCTGCTATACCTCCAGTACCATCACTTCCATTTATGTTTCATATAGAGTAACAGTTTATTATGCTACTGTTTGTAACATATCCCGCTATGCCACCGACAAAAGCATGACCTTTTAATTCGCTGGTTATCTTAATTCCAAGGTTTTTTATTTGGGCATTTTGGATATAACCAAAAAGTCCGACAAAGTCGGTAGCCTTATTTGTCCAAAGGTTGATTATCTTGTGATTATTGCCGTTTAAAATACCTCTAAACAGGTAAGGATAACCGTTTATAGGCTCCCAACCCTTATCATTAAAGCCTTCACCAGCATTGTCAAGCTCTATGTCATTTATCAAAATATACTTTCCATTTAAATTTGCCCTAATAGAATTTAGTTCCGTTTGATTAGATATCTCTTGAACACCTGTAACGGTGTATAAATTTATATTCTGCACCAAATCATATTCCTCATATATATGGTTACCTATGACATTAATTGAGCTATTTGCTGCATACACAGGAACATCTATATTAAGTTCATCAGCAATGAGAGTGATATTGACACTACCTTTTGTTTTGACTGTGGAGTTAATAATATCAAGATTGTTATCCAAGAATGAGATTGAGTATTGAATGGTTGGAATACTTTCTCCTTCATCCTTACCTTCATTAGAAAAACTTCCTCTTCCTCCGCAACCAATTAGAAAAAGATCGATTAAAAGAGAGAATATTTTGAAATTAAATGAAGATAGAACATTTGAGTTGGTCACCATACTTACCATACGAACCCATTACATTGAAAATTTATTTATAAATACGAATTCTGCACATTGTACAACTTATTAATTAATTAGAATTAAATATGAGAATATTTAGTATGAAATATTATTTTTTAATATTGTACGTATACATAATTTTAAATATTTTTACTATATTATATGAGAAAATACCATAAAAACTTACACATAGCACCATACCCTTCAACGCAACTAAGTTGCACATTCAATCAAAGCAAATACAAAAATGTGGTTCTGCACAAAACAATTAAGTATTTGATTATTCTACTACCTTTATGCTTTTTACTATCTCTTCAGCTCTTTTTTTAGCCCTTTCAATCTCGTCTTGCACAAGCACAACAGCCATTCTACGTCCTTTGTGGCTGTTTGGTTTGCCAAATATCCTAACAAACGAATCTTTACAAAATGCACCGTGCGGTATATCAAAATGTGGATTTGCGCTTTTTGTCTCCGCTTTATACGCCGCGCTTGCCGCTTCGCCCAAAAATGTAAAATCCAAAGGAAGCCCCAAAATAGCCCTTACATGCAGAGCAAATTCGCTTTGCGACTGCGATATCATAGTAACCATGCCGGTATCGTGCGGGCGCGGACTTACTTCGCTGAAATATACTTCGTTGCCTTTTATGAAAAGTTCAACGCCAAATATCCCGCGTCCTCCAAGAGCATCCGTTACTTTTTTTGCAATCTCCTGCGCTTTTTGCAAAACCTCTTTTTTCATAGGCATAGGCTGCCAGCTAAATACATAATCGCCGTCTTTTTGAATATGCCCGATGGGTTCGCAAAATCTGCTCTCATCTTCGGTACGCACAGTCAAAAGCGTAATCTCATAATCAAAATCCACAAACCCTTCCACTATAAGTTCGCTTGCATCACCCCTCGCCTCTTTTGCCATCTCCCACGAACCCTTTAAATCTGCTTCTTTCCAAGCCACGCTCTGCCCGTGTCCCGACGAACTCATAACGGGCTTGATAACGCATGGGAATCCAAGTTTAAAAGCCGCCTCTTTCAACTCTTCATAGGAGCTTACAAACAGATACGGACTTGTTTTTATGCCAAGCTCTTCGGCGGCAAATTTTCGTATATTTTTGCGGTTCATCGTCTTTTTAACAGCGTTGGCATTTGGTATCACGCGAAAACCATCTTTTTCAGCTGTCTGCAAAGCTTCTATACTCAAAGCCTCTATTTCTGGCACTATGTATGTCGGTTTTTCAAGATATATCAGCTCCAACAAAGCGTCTTTGTTTTTCATATCTATAACATGGCTTTTGTTTGCGACAAGATGTGCGGGAGCATTTGCATAGCTATCAACCGCAACCACTTCCACGCCAAGCCTTGACGCTTCTATGGCGACCTCTTTGCCAAGTTCTCCGCTTCCAAGCAGCATAATTTTTATACTGTTGTG
>JAIROK010000052.1 GCA_031257555.1 Campylobacteraceae bacterium
ACGAATGCAAAGAGTTAGGATTGCCGTAGTTTTTTACAAAAAACGGCTCCATTTGCGCAAACACTTCAGGATCAACCATCGTCGTCGCGTTATTATCAAGGTATACAAGCATTTCTTAATAGCTCCTAAAAAAGTATCTTTTTTAATTCGGATATTTTTTGTCTTTTTAGTGACGGTATGATAAATAAATTTTGATTAAAACAAAATTAAAATTTACAGCAAAATTTTATATTATTGCACATATAAGGTTAGCGCCCGGACAAAAATTAATTTTTGCTTTAAAAGCGAACCGGTTACTTATCAATATCTTTTATCCGCACTTGCGTTTATAAGTGAAAAAAACTCTCTTCTTGTATCTGTATTTTTGATAAATATACCGCGCAAAGCTGAAGTTGTGGTAGTGGAATTTATCTTCTCAACGCCTCTCATCTCCATGCACATATGTCTTGCCTCGATAACTACACCGACACCTTTTGGTTTTATCACATCGTCTATTGCTTTTGCTATCTGTTCTGTTAACTGTTCTTGTATCTGTAAGCGGCGTGCAAATATATCTACCATGCGCGGGATTTTTGAAAGCCCTACGACTTTGCCATCAGGTATATAAGCCACATGCGCGCGTCCTATGATAGGTAAAAGATGATGTTCACACATAGAGTAAAACTCTATATTTCGTATCAAAACCATTTCATTGTTAGAGCTTTGAAAAAGTGCATCGTTTAATACCTGCTTCGGGTCAAGTTTGTAGCCCTCCGTCATAAATTCCCACGCTTTTGCAACACGCGAAGGGGTTTTTAAAAGTCCCTCGCGGCTTGTATCTTCGCCGATTAATTCCAATATCTTTTTGACTGCCTGCTCAAACTCTTGCTGTTTTTCCGCTTTCATACTTACTGCTTTAAAAAATTGATAAAGGTTAAATTCTACTAAAAATTTGTTTATATGTAAATATATCAAAGCGGCATAAATGAGTTATTAAAGAAAACTTTGATATATTCTCAAGAAAATTTTTATTACGTAAGAGGAATTCATGGAAGTTAAAGTAGTTAAAGTTAATAGTGCAAATGCATCTGCGACAGCTAAGATAAGCGCCCAAGCCATAGAACAAAAAGAGAATAAGATTTTAAGAACATTGGCAAAAGACGCTCGTATTGACGGTTTTAGAAAAGGTAAAGTTCCCCCGTCGGTATTGAGAGCAAGATATGGCGATAAAGTAAAATCAGATGCTGAGCAAGAGGCGGTAAAAGAGCTGTATGATGCCGCGGTAAAAGAGTTGGAGCTTGATAAAAGCAGTGTGGTCGGAGAGCCGGTATTTTCAAAATTTGATAGAAAAGATGACGGGATAGATGTAGAATTTAAAATATCTTTGAAACCTGAAGTTAAATTGGAAGGGTATGAAGAGTGCATCCCAGAATTTAAAACTCCTTCCGTGACAAAAAAAGAGATTGAAGAGAGGGTAAATTCGCTTGTTAAAACTACCGCGCCTTTGAAAGCTATCGCTACAAAAAGAGGGCTTAAAAACGGCGATTTTGCAGTGATTGACTTTGAAGGGTTCATAAATGATACCGCATTTGAAGGCGGTAAGGCTGAAAATCATACTCTTGAGATTGGCAGTAAGAGTTTTATAGAGGGCTTCGAAGAGTCTCTTATCGGTTTGAAAGCCGGTGGCAGTAAGGATATAAACGTAACTTTTCCGGAAAATTATTCAAATAAAGAGTTAGCGGGCAAAGAGGCGGTTTTCAAAGTAAAACTTCATGAGATAAAAGAGAAAGATATCCCGGAAGAGCTTGACGAAGAGTTTTTGAAAAAGTTTTTACCAAATGAGGAGAAACCTACAAAAGAGTTGTTGGAAGAGAAGATAAAAGAGCAGATAAAAAGAGAGGAAATCTCAAAACTTTACAGCGAAGAGTTAAAGCCGAAATTTGTAGAAGCGATAGTTAAAAAATTTACTTTCGACCTGCCTGATAATATCGTAGAACAAGAGATCGATATCCATTTTAGAAACGCTTTTGTCGATATCGCTAAAGAAGAGTTGGAAGAGTACAAGAAAGACCCTGAAAAAGTTAAAGCCAAAAGAGAGTCTTTCAGAAGCGATGCCAAGGATAGCGTGAGGCTTACGTTTATCGTAAGCGAGCTGGCGATTTTGAACAATATCAGCGTAACGGATCAAGAGGTCGCGCAAATGTTATATTACGAAGCGCTGCAATACGGACAAGATCCTAAAGCGCATTTTGAAAACTACAAAAAACAGGGCGTTTTGCCTGCCATTAAGATGGCTATGATCGAAGACAAGCTGTTCCAAGCGCTGTTTGACAGGGCAGATAAAGGAAAAAAATGAGTTACTATATTCCCGTTGTTATAGAAAAAACAGGGCGCGGCGAGCGCAGTTATGATATATACTCCAGACTTTTGAAAGACAGGATAATTATGCTAAGCGGCGAGATACATGACGAGGTTGCGGCATCTATAGTTGCTCAAATGCTCTTTTTGGAAGCGGAAGATCCCGAAAAGGATATATATCTTTATATAAATTCACCCGGAGGCGTCATTACGAGCGGGTTTAGCATATATGATACGATGAATTACATTAAGCCTGATATCGTTACGATTTGCATAGGGCAAGCGGCGTCTATGGGTGCATTTTTGTTAAGCTGCGGAACAAAAGGCAAAAGATTTGCACTCCCAAATGCCAGAATCATGATACATCAGCCTTTGGGCGGCGCGCAGGGGCAGGCTACCGATATAGAGATACAAGCAAAAGAGATTTTGCGCATGAAAGAGTCGATAAATGCGATTTTGGCAAAAAGTACAGGTCAAAAAATAGCTAAAATAGCTAAAGATACGGATAGAGACTTTTTTATGAGTTCGTATGAAGCCAAAGAGTATGGGCTTATCGACAGCGTTCTTGAGAAGAAGCCTTAACGAGGGATTTTGATGATTAGAGAAGTTTTGACGTATCCAAATCCAAAACTTAGAACTATCTCGCAGGACGTTACGAAGTTTGATGAACATCTGCATGCTTTGCTTGATGATATGTACGATACCATGATACACAAAAATGGCGTCGGTTTAGCCGCCATACAAGTGGGGACTGCTTTGAACGCTCTTGTGATAAATCCCGTAAATGAAGAGGGCGAACAGAAAAAAGAGGATTTGCTGGAGGTTATAAATCCGCAGATTATCGAGAGCGATGGGGTCATTATATTTCAAGAGGGTTGCCTTAGCGTGCCGAGCGTTTACGAAGATGTGGAGCGGTTCAAAAAGATAAAGGTACGATTTTTTGACCGCTTAGGCAATGAGCATACGGAAGTTTACGAAGACTTTATGGCTGTGGCTTTACAGCATGAGATAGACCACTTAAGAGGACATCTTTTTATAGAAAAACTTACATATTTAAAACGCAAAAAATTTGAAAAAGAGTGGAAAAAGCGGGCGAAAGAGAAAGCTTGATTATCTACAATGACCGTGCCCCAGCCCCAAGATGATTGTTTAAGCAGGTAAAAAAAGGATATATATGCAAAAAAGCGGCAAATTTGCTTTAGGAAACAGAAAAATAAGAAATGATATAGAAGAGTTTATCGGTCAGATTTTTTTATGGTCGTTTGTCGTCGCGGCATTTATCCTTTTGCAAAGCTTTTCTGCTCCGTTTTTACACCCTCTTTTTTATCTGCCCCTTTGTGCAATCTTATCCATACCCATCGGTTTTTCCGTTGTTATCGGCACGGTCGCACTCTTAAACATCATAAAAAATACTCAAATATTTAAACGATGAATGTCAAGCGGATAGTAAAAGAAAATGTCCAATCGGTAAAAAATATAATCATAAACAAAGTATTGTTTAGGATAATCATCGCGGCTGTACTTGGAGTGCTAATTATTATTACCCAGTTTCTTATTATCGTTTTTGGCATAGACAATGGAAACGCTTTAATGACCTCTTCGTTACTTATATTGTCCGTCTATATCGCGTATAAAATAGACAAAAAACCAAATCCAAAAGAGGCTAAAAACTGCGCCGCGCTGATAAACAAAAGTGACGAAGTATGTTTTAACTGCGGGCAAAAAGTGCGAAAAAACGAACTTACGGACTTTACAATGCTCACGATAGTTATCTTTGCGATACTCTTTATATTTTTTAAAAGTTTTGTATTTCGTGCGTAAAAGTCGTTTTTGGGTATAAACGGATATTGTAACTTTAACTTAACTCTCGGTATTTAATCTCATAATTTTGACTGCTTATGGATGGCATTTGTCAAAGCGGGGGTATTTGATAATGTTTTGCGCATGTTTTAAGATGACTATTTTTGGTTTAAAATCTTAATTTTCTTTTTGTGTCAAAAACTTATCTAATCCTTGCTTTAGACTTTTAATGTTTTTGCTTTTTTACTGCGAATATACTTATAAGCATTAATCTGCAAAGTTGAATATTGACGGGGCAACAGTCGTTTTTTGCCCCGTTAAAATAAATAAAGCGCGTTATTGGTAATTAGGAATTATTGTTTCCATAAAAC
>JAIROK010000089.1 GCA_031257555.1 Campylobacteraceae bacterium
TAGCCAAAGACGAAAACGAAGCAAAAGATTTATGGTTTGCAAGACGTACATGTTCGCAAAGCATAACAATTTACGGCAGTAAAAAACTAAATGAAGACGTTACCGTCCCGCGCAGTAAACTGCCTGAACTTCTTGACGAGATAGACAAAATCTCAAAAAAATACAATCTGCCGATTCCTTGCTTTGGTCACACCGGCGATGGAAATGTCCACACAAACGTCATGGTGGACGGCAGCAATAAAGAGCAGTTAGAACTTGGGCACAAAGCTATCGAAGAGGTATTTAAAGCGGCAATTGAACTTGGCGGTACTTTAAGCGGCGAACACGGTATCGGTATCTCAAAAGCTCCTTTTATGCGTTTAGCTTTCACGGATGCCGAAATGAATCTTTTTGCCTCCATAAAAAAAGCATTTGACCCCAATAATATACTAAATCCTTATAAGATGGGACTTACTTGATGGGCAAAATCATACAAAAGTGCAAGAATTTCGGAGGATTGATTTTACGTATAAACGACAAAGATTTGATGACATACGCTTCAAGCCTTAGCTTTCACACGATACTTTCCGTCATTCCTGTACTTTTGATAACATTTTCGATTTTTACAAAAATGCCCAGTTTTGAAGAATATTACGAAACAATAAAGTCTTTCATTTTTAACTCTCTTATGCCTTCACAATCCGAAATGATATCTGAATATATAGACAAATTTTTGGGGAATACTTTGCAAATGGGCGTTTTAGGACTTGTAACCGTTCTTATAGTGTCTATGATGTTTTTTAAAGATTATGAAACTATTTTTAATAAAATTATGCACGTCCCTTCCCGCTCTTTTTGGCAATCGCTATCTACATATTGGACACTCACAACTCTCACTCCCATATTGCTTGGTATCTCCTTTTACTTATCGAAAATTTTGCAAGATTTTTTAAATTCTCAAGGGTATGATATAAACTTTCTGGCTGTTTTCCCCTATCTTCTAATTTGGGCGCTCTTTTTTACGATATATATGATATCCTCAAATGCAAAAATATCTTTATACGCAGGCGGTATATCTTCCTTTTTGGCTTCTCTTGTCTGGTATATGTCTAAAACTATTTTTGTATTTTATGTAACATACAATAAAACTTATCTGACCATTTACGGTTCTTTTAGTATTGTGCTGTTTTTCTTTATATGGATATATTGTTCATGGATTATATTTCTTTATGGAGTAAAAATCTGCTATATACTTCATTCAAGAGAACAAGAAAAAAAAGAAATAACTAATGCCGATAGCGACAATAAAAAACATAAAAATAGGTCTATAAACACTAAGAGCGGCACAAATGAGGTAAACACTTAAAAGCCAAACAGGCGTATTAAACGTAACGCTTTTACTCTCATAAGATAGAAATTGCAAAATGAGATTGTCAAAAATACCACCATATCCTATTGTATGCAAAAATATTGTAAGCGGATAAAAAATTACAAACAGCATGCTCAAAGGTATTGAGACCCACTGCTGCAGATTTATTATTCCAAACCAGTAATAAACTATCGGATTCATAGCCAAAAAAAGCCAAACATTTATCAAAACAGCACTTTGCCAAACTTTTAATTTTTTTGCAAAATGTTTTATAAAAACAAAAATAAAAAAAACGCCAAAGACTGAAAGTATAAACCCAATATTAAAAATCAATTTTGGAAAAAGAGCCGCCAAAAATGCCGATGTAAAAAACAGCATCTCAAAACTTAGCACGTGTATACCGCGCCAAAGAAATAAAAACCCAAAAATACCCATAGCATAAGCACGTAAAAATGATGGGGTCATATTTATAAGCCATAGATAATATCCCAAAAATGCAAAAATTATCAAAGATATATCCCATCTTGCATTTCTGTAAGGAAAATACCTGTTTTGGAAAAAACCGTAGACTATCTTAATCAAAAAATATAAAAAACCAAATATGATACTCAAATGAAACCCGCTAATAGCAATTACATGGGTAATGCCCCATCTTTGCACCTGTTCTCTTAAAGCCTTAGAAATCGGAGTAGCTAAAAAAAGCGTACTGTAGAGTTCTTGTGTCAAAATATTTTCATGTTGCAAAGAGATGGCATTTTGTAGTTTTGATTTTACACTTGTGTCATTCGTCTCATTTGCCCATGCCAAAACAGATGTTGCATAAAATCTACCGCCAAGGAATGAGATAAAATCAACCTCATCTGTTTTTACTCTAAAACCTGTGCGCATATCAATTTTTAGCTTCTCTTTTGACATATATGTTATATTAAGTATTAAACCCTCATCGCTTTTTACAGATATGCGTTGATATTCTCTGCCATTCTTTGCTTTCAAGTTGGTAACATTTACAACATTACCGCGTATAGTAGCCCAAGCATAACTTTTAAATTCTTTGTAATCAAGATATTCGAAGATAACATTAGTCATAAAAATAATGCAAAGTATAACAACTGCTGCCATCATTTCAAACTTCGTTTGAAACAGCGGCAAAGATATTCTCATCTAACCTCTTGGTAAATTGTTGATAAAATCTGCTTTCGTATTCTGATAATCTTGCTCATCACCGCTTTTGTTATTATTGACAAATTTTACATAAGCTTTGTGGAACAAAAGATGAGCAACTCCTGTGGGTCCATTTCTATTTTTACCTATAATAATCTCTGCTTCTTCGGTAGGCTTTTCAATAAATTTGCTTTTATATTCAACTATGTTGCCGCTTTTGTCTCTCTCTTTTTTTGACCTCTCCTCTTTCTCTTTTTCATCTTTTTGCTTATAAACATCATCTCTATAAACAAAAAGTATAATGTCCGCATCTTGCTCTATAGAGCCTGATTCTCTTATATCGCTCAACATTGGTCTTCTGTCGCTTCTACTTTCAAGGCTCCTGTTTAGCTGTGAAAGTGCGATTATAGGCATATCAAGTTCACGCGCTAAAAGTTTCAAACCTCTGCTTATGTCGCTTACTTCAAGATGCCTCTCCTTACCGCTTGTCACACTTGTCATCAACTGCAAATAGTCTATAATACAAATAGATATTTCAGGATGCTTCATTTTTAATTTCCTAAGCTGTCCACGTATATGGTGTATATTGACATTTCCTTGATCATTTACAAAAAATTTCTTTTTTGAAAAATCATCAGCAGCATCCGAAAGCCTCTCCCACTCTTCATCTGTTAAATTGCCAACTTTAAGATTTTGAAGCGCTATTGATGTTTTTGCGCTCAACATTCTTAGCATCAACTGTTCAGCCGGCATCTCCAAAGAAAATATTGCAACCCCTTTATTGTTATCAAGGCAGTGTCCTGCGATATTTAGACAAAAAGCTGTTTTTCCCATGGCAGGACGCGCGGCGATAATAATAAAATCACCATTATTAAAGCCTGTAGTTAGCCTATTTAAGTCATGAAAACCGGTGTCAATGCCTGTGATTAGACTGTTGCCTCTGCTTTTCATCTCTTTTATGTATTCTATCGCAGAGTGAGTCATCTCTGGAGATTCTCTAAACTCTTTTTCACCGGACTCTTGTGTTATTTGATAAAGCTTTTGCTGAACTATATCTACAACTTCGCGCGCTGGCAAATCTTTTTCTATTGCTACGTCATTTATATCGCCCGTTAGTGCGATAAGCTGTCTTTTGATAGATTTTTCTTTTATCTCTTGGACATATGCGCCAACATTTGGAATCCAATTTGTAGAGAGGATATCAAGCATCGCATTTTCATCGAATGTGCCGTTTTGGTTTAATGTCTTTTTTAAAAACTCTTCATCTATTGGCAAATCATCTCTTTCGCACTCAAGCATGGCAGAAAATATATACCTGTGCGCCGGCAGATAAAAATCGATAGGATTTAGTCTTGAAGAGACCTCCTCAAAAAGCATAGGATTAAATATGATTGAGCTAAGGATGGAACGCTCCATATTTATATTGTGCAAATTATCCATTATTACGCGCCTTTGAAGCTTCCATTTCTACCTCTTCTAAAAATCTCTTCACCAAATTTTTCTCCTCAAGTTTTGCAACGATTTCGCCTTTTTTTATAATAAGCCCGTTTCCTTTTCCGTAAGCTATCGCAACATCAGCCTCTTTTGCTTCGCCTATAGCATTTACGACGCAGCCCATCACGGAGATATTTAAAGGCGT
>JAIROK010000005.1 GCA_031257555.1 Campylobacteraceae bacterium
GCTTTTTTCCCGTTTCGAGACAGTATAGACGCGGCGGCAAATGCAGGCGTTAAAGCGATAATAGAGCCCGGCGGAAGCATAAGAGACGATGAGGTGATAAAAGCGGCAGACGAGTATGGCATAGCTCTGTATTTCACAAATGTACGGCACTTTTTGCATTAAGTTTTCAAATAAAGGTTTATTTCTATCTGATTAGTTAATGCAACATATTTGGACAGGTATATGTAGATGTAAATTTGCGCAAAAAATATTCGCAAATACATACATATTATAAACAACAATATAGTGCAGATCTGAGTTAAAGTTAAAATTTATAGTTTTAATATCAAGACTATAATTATTATTTTTTATATTTTTAATTTATTCTTTTTAACTCAGATTACTGGAGTTTTTACAAAACTATTTATAATTATATATTTTTACTGATTTTAATGTGAAAATTATGATAAAACTACGCAAAAATAACTCAAGCAATGTTAATATTTTTTTCCAATAAGATTAATTAATAAAAGTATTAATTTATATTTAATATAATCAAAATATTTAAAATATTTTAATACTAAGAAATAAAAATGAAGATTTTATTTAATTTTCTTACGGCAGTTTTTGGTATAGTTGTTTTGGTTGGATGCGGCGGAGGAGGTGGAAGTTCGGATACCGATGTGCAATTGCCATATATAGAGGACAGTAAATTTTTTACTTCTTTTAAACTATCAGACAATGATATTGCATTGGTAGAGAAAAGCCTTTCGTATTATCCGGTTTCGGATAGTGTTTACAGTGATTTTGAAAAAGTCATTATTGATCAGGGTTTTATTTATAAAATTGATGAATGTGATGAAGATTGCTACACAGCTAACAATGAAACAGTACGCACTTACTTAGGCATTGATAATACAACTAATAAACGCTACATCACCATATCGTTTGATAATACAACTATAGATACTACAGATGAAGAGATTATAGAATTTTTTCCAAAAATTGATGCTTCTTTAGCTATTCGTTTTTTATCAATAGATTTTAACGATAACAAATCAGCTACTTTTGCTGAACATGAAAACTATCTTAGAGATGAACTTAAATTTGAAGATTATGATGATAGCTATAGTGATGATGGTCATAGTAATAAGTGTTTGAAAAATGATAAAAAAGATGGTATCGTTTATTTGATTTGTTATGATGATGACGGTTATCATGTAAGTTGGGGGGTAGTTAGAAAAACTGTTTTTGATGCTGTGTTCCAATACCCTGCGTGGAGTGCAAACAAGACTATAACTGCACAGTATCAGGGGGAAGATGGGCTTACGCACTCATTTTATGTCACAACGTCAGGCAATTCAATCAGCACACTTGGATACATGGGTTATCACGGTAATGGCGGCAGCCAATCTGTGCGACTTACTTATACAAACAAGGGATTCAAAGGCAATTTGAACGCACGCTGGTATGACGTCCAAAACAGTATTTTTGCAGAGAATCAATTTTATCTTGCTCCACTTAGTAACAATAATTACACACTTGATTTATTAGTTAAATACTGGACTGATAATCAGGCAGGTATGGGTGGAATAATCAGCAATGATTTAAGATATGACCCAAACACAAATAAATTTTATGGTAAAGTTGAGGCAGATTATCCTTCAAGTTATACCTATATTTCGGGTGATAGGTTAGGAATACTATCTACAAATGACGGTGGTATAAAGTTAGCAATAGGTCGTTCTTCGGACAAAAAAATAGTTGAATATTATTATAGTGAAACAATTTACCTAAGATAATGGCAATGGAGCAAAGATAGACGTATGCGCATCTGTTTTTATCGTAGGAACAAGTATGATATTTGCGTTTTTAGGGTTTGGGTTCTATTTGGTTTATTATCTTGGAATTCTAATGATTTTAGACATAATCATGAGCATTGCAAAGGCATATAGAGTAGATAAGATAAACGTGAAGCCAAGCGTTTTAAAAGTATGATTATTTGCAAAACTCTTTTATCTCATATTGTCATTTGAATACTTGTGGAGACATGCTTTATTTTTGGGAATAATTACTTTTTTAGAATGAGCGAAAGAGTGTGCATGGCTTGTTATTCAAATAAATCTATTTTTTGTTCTATATCAAGATATCGCTCTATCAGCGGTTCAAGCTCATTTTCTTTTTGTGTCAGCAATTTGGTTAATTCAGAGATGCCTTTTTCTTGATAGCATTTTGGATTTGCTAAGCAGTTTTTAATTTCACTTATCTCATTTTCAAGTTTTTCTATGATTTTTGGCAATTTATCGTAGTCTTGTTGTTCTTTGTAATTTAATTTTTGAGATTTTGTTTTTTGCTTTTGCTTTTGTTCCGTATTTAAATCATACTCAAATTTATCTATCTCTTTTATTTCGCTTTCATACTCTAAAAATTCACTGTAGGAGCCGTAACTCTCCGTTATTTTTCCATCTCCATTAAATATTAGTAATTTTTTGGCAATTTTATCTACAAAATATCTATCGTGACTGACAAACAAAACCGCTCCATGATAATTTTGGATATATTCTTCGAGGATATTGATAGTCGGTATATCAAGGTCATTTGTAGGTTCGTCCATTATAAGGCAATCTGTTTTTTTAGCGAACAAAAGCGCTAACGCAATGCGATTTTTTTCACCACCACTTAAGATTCCTATTTTTTTGTCAAGATACTCTTTTGGGAAAAGGAAATTTTTCAAATAGCCGAATACATGTATATTTCTCCCGCCGATGTCAACTATGTCTCCGCCTTTTGGGCAAAATGTTTCAAGTATATTTTTATCATCATTTAGCATGGTTCTTTGTTGGTCGAAATATCCTATCTCAAATTCGCCTTTTTTGATTTTTCCACCATCGCTTTTTAATTCACCAAGTAGAAGTTTTAACAAAGTAGATTTGCCGGCACCATTTTTTCCGACAATTGCTATTCTATCTTTTTGCATTATGCGTGCGGAGAAATTTTTTATAAGCTGTTTTCCACCAAGATTTTTTGATACATCTTCAAGCTCAAAAAGCATTTTTTGTCTGTTGAATGATTTTTCTTGATTGAAATTATGCTTTTCTCTTTCTATCTCAAGTTTGATTTTTTTTATGTAGCCAGGATTTTTCTTAGCTTCTTCTCTAAGTTTATAAACTCTATTTTTTCGTCCTTCATCTCTTTTGAGTCTTGCTTTTACGCCGCGTCTTAGCCATTCTTCTTCGGCTTTTAAAATCTTTAATAGATTCTCGTGTTCTTTTTGCATAGAGTGCAATAATGCCTCTTTGCCGATTAAATAATCAGCGTAACCTCCATCAAAACTTCTTAATTTACAATTGTCGATTTCGATTACTCTTGTGGCTATTTTGTCTATAAAATATCTGTCATGAGAGATAAATACAAGCGTGAAATTATCTTTTAAAAGCATTTCTTCCAAGAAAGCTACCATATAAACATCTAAATGGTTTGTAGGTTCATCTAAGAGCAAAATATCAGGTTTTTTAAGCAGCAATCCGGCAAGCGCTATTCTTCGTCTTTCGCCTCCGCTAAGAAGCGAGACATTTTTGTTTTCATACTCTTTGAGGTCAAATTCATCGATAACTCTTTTGATTTTATCATCAAGATTCCATGCATTGTGAGTATCAAGATAAGAGGCTATCTCAAGCTGTTTTTTTAAAAATTCATCATTTGTAGCATCATGCTCTATTTTAAGGCTTATCTCTTCATATTCTTTACGTTTTTGCGTTAATTCGGCAAGCTCTAACTCTATACACTCTCTTACAGTTTTGCTCTCATCAAAACAGGGGTTTTGTTCAAGCATCTCTACTTTTATACCATTTTGAATAACTCTTCGTCCACTGTCTGCTTCAAGAGTTTTGTTTATAATCTTCATTAGTGTAGATTTTCCGCCGCCGTTTTTACCTATTACGGCAATTCTATCTTTCTCATTTATAAAGAGGCTGACCTCTTCAAGTATTTTTCCGCTCTCGTAGCTTTTACTTATGTCTATCAAATCCAAAAGTGCCAAACATAATCCTTCAAAAAATTAAAAGACAAGTTTAGCATTAGCTTTCTATGTATTTTATGAAAACATAAGCAAAATAGGTTATTTTTTATAAAGCTTTTACATGTTTTTGAAAACAAGTTATTATTTATCGCTCTTTTGATAGAATAATGCAAAAATTTTTACAGGATTTAATATATGTTGATACTGATAGGAACGTTATATTTTTTTTATGTTTTATTAAAGTTGTATATATCAGCTTCAGAGATTGGTTTTGTCTCTTATGCAAAAAATCTTCCTGCTGTCATACTCTCAAGTGAAAATTACCAAAAAGCCGCAGAGTACAAAATCTCAAACGAGAGACTTCATGTTTTGGTAAATTTTTATGATTATGCTCTGTTTTTGTTTTGGATACTATTTGGACTAAAAGTACTTGAAACGCTTTGTATTAAAGAGGGCGGCATAATCGAAAGCGTTATTTTTGTGATGAGCTTCATCGTGATAAATTATATATTGACTCTCCCCTTTGATATCTACTCTACATTTGTACAAGATAAGAAATTTGGGTTTTCAACTATTGATGCAAAAACATATTTGCTTGATAGTATAAAATCAGCAGTGATTTTTCTTATATTAGGAGGTCTTATAATAGCGCTTATTTCATGGATAATATCAAGCTTTGCATTATGGTGGCTTTGGTCTTTTGCGGCTATCTTTGTGCTTATTTTATTTATCAATATGTTTTATCCGACTCTCATTGCGCCTCTTTTTAATAAATTTATCCCGCTTGAAAACAGTGAGCTTAAAAATTCAATTGAAGTTTTAATGCAAAAGGCAGGCTTAAAGAGTTCGGGTATATTTACTATGGATGCTAGCAAAAGAGATAATAGACTAAATGCTTATTTTGGTGGACTTGGAAAATCAAAAAGAGTGGTTTTGTTTGATACTTTGTTAAAAAAACTAAGTGTAAATGAGCTTTTGGCTGTATTGGGGCATGAACTTGGGCATTTTAAACATAAAGATATATTAAAAAATATTGTTCTTACAGCAGCGTTGCTATTTGCTCTTTTTGCATTTTTTGGAAATTTGCCAGATGGCGTATATGAAGCTTTTGGAATAAAAAACAGCGCCCATAGTGCAATAGTTATATTTTTGCTCCTCTCATCTGCGGTAAGTTTTCTTATAATGCCGATTTTTGGATATTTAAGCCGTAAAAATGAATATAGAGCTGATGAATACGGAAGTGAATGCGAAAGCAAAGAAGCTTTGGCTTCAGCTCTTGTTAAACTTGCAGATGAAAACAAAAGTTTTCCGCGTTCACATTTTTTGTATATAGCTTTTTATCACACGCATCCGCCTTTAGTGGAGAGGTTAAAAGCGCTTGGTATGGATACTGAAAAATAATGCCTTGCATTAAGGAAGTTTTACATCAATCTTCATTGATGCTTTCAAAAAGTGTCAAAAATCCAAAAAAAGAAGCGATGATTTTGCTTCGTGAGTGGATAAGAAAGGACGATGTTTTTTTGATAACTCATGATGATTTTGAAGTAAGTGATGTCGATGGTTTTTTAAAATGGGTAAAACAAAGGGTAGAACATACGCCTTTGGAGTATATAACGCAAAAGGTGTCTTTTTATTCAAAAGAATTTATCATAAAAGAGGGTGTTTTAGTGCCGCGCCCGGAGACTGAAATATTGGTAGATAAGACAGCAGAATTGATAAAAGGATTTGGTGCAAAAAATGTGGCGGAAATTGGTACAGGAAGTGGAGTTATAAGCATAATGCTATCTCTTTTGCTGCCGCAAATTAAGATATGTGCTACCGATATATCGCCAAAGGCTATAGAGACAGCCAAACTAAATGCACAAAAATTTGGCGTAGAAAACAGGATAAAATTTTACTTGACAAGTTACCTGGACGGGATTGAACCGCCGCAGATTTTGGTGTCAAATCCTCCTTATATATCCAAAAAAGAGAATCTTGAAAAGCATGTGTTAAATGAGCCCCATAGTGCGCTTTTTGGAGGAGAACAAGGAGACGAGATGCTAAAAGATATAATTTTATTGGCTAAAAAACTTAATGTTTTAGCGCTTGCATGCGAGATGGGATATGATCAAAAAGAGAGTATAAAAAGCTTTTTTGAAGATAATAAAATAGCAAATTACAGCTTTTATCAAGACTTAAGTGGACTTGATAGAGGCTTTATGATGAAAGGATAAAAAATGAAAAAAACGGCATTGCAAAAGAACATTTTTACTACATATCTGCTGTTTATAGGTATATGTATAGGGGCTGAAATAGCTGTTGGGGCATTGGTTGCATCTGTTATATTTTTTCCTGGTGCATATTTGGGCGATGGTGTTTTAAGCCATTTTCAAAGTGGAATTTTAATGACACAGATATTTTTGAGATTTAATATTTTACTTATCGTGTGTACATTTTTTATAGCTGTATATGAAGTCTACTCATACTTTATTAAAAATCATGATTTTATTAGTGTTGTTATTTTATTTGTGGTTTTAGCAGGAGTTCTGGCATTTGTTTTGTATTTTACTCCATACATTCTTGAAGCTCAAAAGATGGGAGCACAAGCCACAAGCACAAAAGAGTTTAAAGATATTCACAGTTTTAGCGAATTAGTAATAAAAATAGTTCTTATAGGTCAAATCGCACTATTTTTTAGAAGAGTATTGATAGAGCTTAAATAAAATATCGATATTTATATCACTGTGCTTTAGGGTTTGATAAATTATAAACTGCGGACTTTGATTTTATATGTTTTAATTTGTGTAAATTACCCTAAAGCAAAATAAATTATTTTAATTGTGTCGCTTGTTTTTTATAGCTTTTCAAAAGAAAGCTTATATTGCATAATTTATTGTTTTATGGTAGGAATAAATACCTTTTGTTTAGTTGTTTTTTGTAATTAAACAAAATGGTATGTTGTTAAGAAAATCGGTTCCTTTTTTTGCTATTTTGATGTATGCTAAAATCCAAATATTTCTGCCATTTTTCTATATTATCAATCATAAATTAAAATCTATAAAATAGCTATGACAATGAAACCCATTTTAAAACAGGCTTACAAAACAACTTGCGAAAATGCAACAAAACTTTTTACGAATGATAATTACCAAAATTATACTATTTATTATCAATCTATCGTAATGTGGATATGATTGCAAATAATTTTTAGTAGTTTTCATGAAATGAAGAGCAATGAAGCAAATACAAAATAATTAATGCAAAGTTTTTTATCGCGCAGATAATCTTCTTTGGTGGCGTCTTATTAAAAGATAAAAGCTATTTTATTATGATTTTGATAAAAAGCTATTTGGTTTGGTAATTAAAATACTTTTTTAGAATGATAAGATCAAATCGACGGTAGAACCGTCGATTTTTATAAGGAGAAAGGATGTATCGAAATCTAATCCATTTTATTGCGAAGCCATGAAGGTGTATCCAAAAAATCAATCTCTACACCGTTTGCTACTTTTGTGTTTATAGTAAATTTCTCACGTACAGGTATATTTTCTGTTGCAGTGCCGCTTTGTTTTAACTCTTCTATTATGTTAGTTTTGTTATCAAAACCTGTTGCGACAATGGTAACTCTTACGAAATTATCTTTTACTTTTTCATCGGATGTTACGCCAAATATTATATCGGCATCTTCATCGGCAGCCGAATATATAATAGACATAGCTTCATTTATTTTGCTAAGCGAGCAATCTTTTGGATGAGAGTAAAAATGCACAAGCACGCCAAGAGCGCCATTTATCGATACATCATCTAAAAGAGGTGATTGAATCGCATTTTTGATGGCTTCATTTGCAGCATCAGCGCCTGTACTTTCACCGACGCCAAGCAATGCCATACCGCGGTGACTCATAACGGTTTGAACATCAGCAAAGTCAACGTTTATGATGCCAGAAGAGAGAATAACACCGCTCATTCCGCTGACAGCTCTGCTTAATACACTGTCAACTATTCTGAAGCTCTCTTCAAAACCTAAATTTTTGTCTATAATGCTCAAAAGTTTTTCATTTGGTATAACTACTATAGAATCACTCTCTTTTTTAAGTTCTATTAGACCTTCTTCTGCGTATTTAGTTCTCTTTCTGCCCTCAAACGCAAAAGGTTTTGTTACTACAGATACTGTTAATGCTCCGACCTCTTTTGCGGCTTGTGCGATGACGGGGGCAGCTCCTGTTCCCGTGCCTCCGCCAAATCCGGAAGCAATAAACACTATGTCTGCATGTTCAAGGGTGCTTTTTATCTCTTCGTAATTTTCAATGGCAGCTTCTTTACCGACTTCAGGACGCATGCCGGCACCTAAACCTTTAGTTTTCTTTTCGCCAAGTTGTATTTTTGTGTTTGCCAGCGAATTTTCCAAAGCTTGAGCATCTGTATTGGCGACTATCAAATCAATTCCGCTGATACCTTCTCTTATCATATGGTTAATCATATTGCCGCCACCGCCGCCGACACCGATTACTTTTATCTTTGCGCCGTGCAGATGTTTCGTTTCTTCGATTTTAAAACTACCCATTTCTCTCCCCTTTAAAATAGTTGCGTAAAACGCTGCCAAATACTTTTGATAGTTGTCGCAAATTTACCGTTACTTTTTTTATTTGTTTTATCTATGATCAACATCTTATCTTCACTTAGCAATATATCATCTTTTTTTATAATAGAAAATTCATCTTCTTCATCTTGAATAGTATTGGTGTTTTTACCGCCTTCTAATATTTCATCTTTGTATCTTAGCTTTTTATTGGAATCTACTTCATAAGGTGTAAAATGTCCACCGCCATACAGTACCAATCCTACAGCTGTAGAAAATCCAGGGTCTCTTAAAATCTCAAAAAGCCCTTCCATCTCTTTTGGTTTGGCTATTCTAACGGGCATATTGTTAAATAATGCACTTGCTAATTCTCTTATGCCTTCAAGTTTTGTCATGCCGCCTGTTAACACGATGCCTGCACCTATTTTATCTTTGTACCCGCTTCTATCTAATTTATTTGCCAATATAGCTAAAGTCTCTTCTACTCTTGCATAAATTACATTTGATACTATCTCAAGCGAAACTTCACGCATGGCGTATTCATCTCCTATGAGAGGTAATGTGATAAGCTCACTTGAATTGCTTTTTAAAGAACCATATTTTATTTTGGTATCTTCTGCTGAATTTATAGGTGTATGAAGTGTCATAGAAAGGTCGTTAGTTATATTGACAGATCCTACCGGCAAAAAATCGTTATATCTTATGGAATTTCCTACATGAATAGCCATATTGCATGTAGCACCGCCTATATCTATCACCAAAACACCTAAATCTTTTTCATCGTTACTTAAAATCGCTATGCTCGAAGCATAACTATTTAGCACTAAATTGTCTATCTCAACTCCAGCTATTTTGGCGGCTTTTTTTAGATTAATCAAAGATGATTTTTGTGCCGTTATAATATGTACCTGCACTTCTAATCTTCCACCGTTCATACCAAGAGGATCTTCTATAAATTCTTGATCGTCTACTATAAAATTATATGGCAATACATGCAGTTTGTCATGTTCTTGCGGAATGTTAGCATTAGCATTGTAATCTGCCATCTGCATGGCGCGATTTATCTCTTTGATGCCTATCTCACGATTTGGTATATTAACGACGCCACTGCTGTTAATGCTTTTTACATATGATCCAGATACCGATACGAGCACTCTTTCAAAATGTGTGCCTGCTGCTCTTTTTGCTTCAGATATAGCGCTTTTTATGGATTTTGCAGCTAATTCTATATTTGTGATAACACCTTTTTTTAAACCTTGTGATTTGGCAACACCGACACCTAATATCTTCATATCACCCAAATCGCTCTTTTCAGCCATAATAGCACAAATTTTTGTAGAGCCTATGTCGATGCCTAAAATTGTCATATCGTATTATCCTCTATAATATTGCTCAATTTTATATCGAGGTTTGAGGAGTTTGATTAACCCCTGTAATATTTCCGTATTTTTAATCTGCCTTATGGCTTCCATTGTGATTATATCGTTATCTGCAAGTCTTTTTTCATCAGGTAATTTTTGATCCGTTATCTTGTATAAAAATGCTTCTTCTCCTATTATGACGTAACCGCGTCTATTTTTTGACTCAAAGATATTTCCAATAACTATAGGCGTTTGCTCTTTTGTAAGACCAGATGCATTTTGTGTGTCTATACCTACAAATCCCAGATCAATGCCTTCAAATGTATCTAATCTTACCTGCGCTTTTTGCGCTAAAAGTTGAGATTTTTTATTTGCTTTTAATGTAACTGTAATTTGTGCTTTTGCATCTTCGTAAGTTTTTGGTTCAGGGGATACTATTTTTGTTAATTTTAATATTTCATAACCATTATCTTTTTTTATTGGAGGCAAAACATCATTTTCGGATAATGTTTGAAAAATTTCAGTATTGTATTCTTTGCTTGACTCTTTTACGGAAATACTATTTTCAGCTACTATCTCACCTTTTTTAAATGCAAGATAAGTTGATTTATATGTGTCGGAGTCTCTTATGTTTTTAAGACGCAATGCAGTTTCTACGTCTGATTTTACACTTTCATAATCTGCAATTTTATCGTCAGCATCTTTATAAAAATATTTCGTCTCTTCCCAATAAGCTTTGATATCTTCTTCACTTAATTTTTCTTTGGATATCGGTATAAAAACTCTATCAAAGAAGTACATTTTTTCAGTCAGAAAATTATTTTTATTTGTTTCCCAAAATGTTTTTGTTTCATTTTCGCTTATATTAATTTCGCTTTCATCAACCGTAACCTTTGCGATGGAGAGCCTATCTTGTAAAAGCATAGCTGAACTGAAAATCTCTTTTTCTGCAGTAGTTGCAGGAAGATTTAATACTATATCGTAGACTTTATTTAGTACTATTTGTTTTTTTAGCATCTCTTCAAAATCATTTGGCTTAAACCCTATGTTTTGTAAAGAGCTGTAGTATAAATCTTTATTAAAAGTACCATTTACGCGAAAATTAGCATCTTTTGTTATAAGACTGATTACATCGTCATCTAAAGCTATTATTCCAAGTTCATCGGCAAAATTAAGTAAAACGCTCTCATCTATCAATCTGTTTAAAACTTCATTTCCAAGTCCAAGCTCTTGTGCTAACTCTTCTGTTAGTTCTCCATTGAATTTTACGGAGTTATAGTAGTTAAAAGTGTTTGTGTATATCCTTTGAAAAGTCGAGATATCTATGCTGTGAGATCCTACTTTTGCTATAGCTGATGACCTGCTTAGATTAAAATCAAAAGAGCCCCAACCGACAAAACCCGCACCTACAAAAGCTATAACGCTAACCCAAATCGTTACGATGAGATATTTTTTGTGGCGCTGCATCCATGTAATCATAAGATAATCCTTATATTTTAATAACAAATCAATTTGTTAGATTTTACACTTAAAAGTGTTTAAAGTAGCTTAAAATAGGCTAATTTTAGCCGTATTTTTGATAAAAAACATCAGTTTTGTTAGTGCATCTGTTAGTTTGTTATGGTTTTGTAAAATTTTGGGCTATTTTTCATCTTTTGCCAACAGTAAAATCCTGCACGTATTCTCTATTAATGCGACATTTTTTGCCATATTGTGTATGTCTCGGTCATATGTAAAAACACCATAACCTTTAATGACCATTACGTTAGTCTTTTTTTCTACAAAATGGCGGTATATTTCCACATCAGATCTTTCATACCAGTCGCTAAATTGTTTGGGATCATAGATATTAAGTTTGCCGATTCTCATAGCGCCAAAATAGTCTTTGGGGATAATGTTATTATGATTTAACGAATATGCAATTGTAAATGGCGGCATTGTATAACAAATATATTTTGCTTCGCTAATGTTTTCATATATTTTTAAATGTATATTAGTATCGATGCTCGCTTCATTCCATCTGTAATCTTTTTTGGAATAAATCTCGACAATACTCTCTTCATTTAAGCCATCAAAAATAGCATTTTTTTTATTTATGAGAAATTTATTATGTTCGATTCTTGCCGAGATGGAACCATGATATATTCCAAAAAAATTTTTTCTAAACATGGAAAGCGATATATCGCTGATCTCATTTATGAGATGTTTTTGCATACTATTCAACCTTTTTGAAAGCTAAATTGTGTATTATATCTTATAAATTATTCGCAAGAGGAAAAATCGTTGCAAATTCCACATATACCGGTTATGTTAGATGAAGTAAAAGCTGTTTTCGAGCCGATTAAAGACGGATATTTGATAGATTGCACATTAGGCTACGGAGGGCATACTTACGCGCTTTTAAATGAGAAAAGCTCCCTGCATGCGATAGGCTGCGACCGCGACGAGGAAGCTGTGGAATTTTCGGCAAAGAGACTTATAGAATTTAAAGATAGAGTAACGATAGAGCATAATAATTTTAGCGGTATTGTCGGTAAATATGAACA
>JAIROK010000018.1 GCA_031257555.1 Campylobacteraceae bacterium
AGCTCTTTGATTAACTCGTCGCTTTTTTGAACCGTAGTCTCTTCTATATATTCGCCAAGCTCCAAAAGCGCGTTAGTGCTGTTAGCGGCGGTATAATCCTTTCTTGCAAGCGATACGCCAACAGCCATAGCTTCAAGTACTTTTGACGTTAGACCGCTTTTGATGAGGTCGTTTGTGCCTTTTGCAAAAAGAGGAGCAGAGCTAAGAGCCGATACGGCAAACTTCAAAGTGTTATTGGCGATCATCGGTGTTAAAGCCAAAGCCGTTAAAGAGCGCAAAAGTCCTGATGTGTTTGGATTGTGAGCGTTGATTATGCTTTTGGGCGTTTTGTTTTGTTTTGAAAAAGATTTGAAGTCTATACTTGAAAGCTCTTTTTCTATCTGTTTAACGCTCCATGAACCGTCCGAATAGAGCGTAAAAGTGCGCGCTTTATTGTTTATTTTTGCACTCATAACTCCATTTAAGCTTTCAAGGCGTATGGTAAGCGCGTCTATATCGGTTTTTTTATTGATAAACAAACACTCATAACGCATTCTTGTTTTGGTTTGGTGTTTGCATAAAAATTGACTCATGCCGCGTTCTTAAGCTTCAATTTCAGCTTTTGCGTCTTCAAAGCGCTCTTTGAGTTCTTCAAAGCCAGCCTGCAAAAAGTTTGTTCCTTTGGCTAAAGTTTTCAAAACAGCTTTGCTTGCTTTCTCATTTGTCAAAACATAAGCTATGCCTGCACCTATCAATGCTCCAACTACAAAATCACCACCCTTAAAGCCGAAATTTGTATCCAAAAGACCATTTTTTTGTCCGTTTTTAATATACGGATTTTTCTTATTTTTGTTTTTTTTGCTCATCTGTTTTCCTTTAAAATTTTTTCAATCAAATATAAAGAGCCTGCTCCAGCTGCAAGTGAAAGCGCGGCATTTAAATATCTGCCTTGACCGATATAGTTAGTCGCCGCAATCGCGCTTGCAGTAGCTGCTCCGCTTTGAACGGCGATTTTTATACCTTTTTTTAGGGTTGCTTTTTTGCCGTTATTTGCCTTATAAGCTAACACGCCCGCTGTTAGTAAACCGCTCACAAAATGTCCCTTCACAGAACGGGGAGTTCCCGTATCAATCACCGGTAACATCTTGCTCTTCTTGCGCTTTTGGTTTTCCTCTGTGCTTATTATTCGCATTTTTTTGAGGTTCTTTGGTTTTTTGCAAACTCTCTTCGGCAAATTTTCTTGCTTTTTCTATGCCGCCTTTTAACTCTTCAGCAATTTTAGCTTTATTTTTTAAAGCCACGATAGCCAATCCACCGACAGCTACTCCTGCTATAAATATAGGTAATGCCATATTTTCTCCTTTTAAGCGTTTTTAAATTTCATTTGATAAATAATAATAACAACACCCAGTAATGCACCTATTAAAAAAGCTATTGCGCTCATTTTTTACTCCTTGTCATCTTTTTTTATCTCTTTTGTCAGTATTGCTCCAAGTGCGCCTAAAGCCGCACCTGAAAGCATGGACAAATTTAACGAACCAAGAATCGAATTTATCTTTTGCGGATCTATATTTCCGCTTGAAATATCATTTGCCAATGCACCGAATTCGTTAAATTTATCCATCAATTTATTATTTGTAAGCGCATCGCCGTCTTTATAAACTATAGTTTTAAACATTGGCAGCAGCTTATCGTGAGAGTCAGCCTGCAGACGGTAAAAGGCATCTTTGATCTCCTCTTTGTCTTCGCAGATATCCAAAAGCTCGTCATACATCAAAATCATTTTCAGCTCGTCTGCTATAGAGATTTCGCAGATTTGCACGATGTCTTCGGGAAGTTTTACGTAAGATTTGCAGCTGTTTTTTACAAGCGGCAAGTCGTATTGCTCAAATAAAATGCTTAAAATGCTAATAGCGTCAAGCTGAGCTTGCAAAGCCTGCGAAAAAATCGGGAAATTATCAAAAAGTCTATTTGCGGCTTTAAATTTTTCATAGTTTTGAAAATGTGCAAACAAAGCTATACGCAAAGCTTGTTCGTGCTTTGGATATGGACTCTTTGCGCTGACTTTTCTTTTGAAAAGCAGTATCTCATCTTTATTTTTCAAGCTATTTCCTTTGCGATTTTATTTATAAAGGTGGTTACTTGTTCGCTGTTTTTGCCCTCTATCAAATCTTCCAATATGGAAGATGGAAAAAGCGCATCATCATACAAAATAGTGATAGTTCCAAGAAGGGCGATTAGTTTAAACTCTTTGATGCCTTTGATTTTTTTTGGCAATTCTTTTGCTTTTTCAATCGAAATGTTAAATTTTTTAAACTCTTCTTTCATCTCTGTTATCTTTGGGCTTATCCTAATTCTTATACGCCCTTTTGTATGGTGTAAGATAGACAGATACTTTGAGATTTGTAAAACCTGTTCTTTTGTAATATCCATTTTATATCCTTTTTTGAAATTATAGCTCTTGTTTTCATAAAAGGATTAAAAAGTTAGTTTATAATCGTTATCAGAAAATAAATTTTTACTGCTCTATCTTTTGGCACTCTTCGCAAAGTCCGAATAAAAGCAGACTGTGAGATAAAAGTAAAAAGTTTTGTTTGGCACAAAAAGAGTCTTGAAGATGCTCAAGGTTTGCATCGTAGAATTCGACTATTTTGTAGCATTTTTTGCATATCAGATGGTCATGATGGTATGAAGCGTTTAATTCGTAAAATTTTTGTTTTTCCATATCGTTTGGCAGTGAGAGCGAATTTACGATTTGGAGTTTTTCAAAAAGATTGATTATATTGTAGACGGTAGTTTGTGATAGTTTGCATGAAAATGTCTCATCTATCTTTTGCATAATGTCGTTGACATTTAGATGCTTATCGCAATGGTACAGCACATGCAAAACAAAGGTTCTGTTTTGGGAGTGGTTAAACCCTAAAGATTTTAGGGTAAATTCCACTTTTTCCAAAAAGAAACCGAATGCGATAGTAATTTTGTTTATCATTTTATCTCTACGCCAATCCCTTAAAATAAGAGGACATTATAGTTAAAAAAATCAAATATCGGCTTAAAATATAAAAATATACGCTTTAAATTATTTTTGTATTTGGTTGTGATAACGGCGGATAAAAGATATTGGACAGTGAGTATGCAAAACAGCAATGACATAGTTATGAGCTTAAAGTTTTCGATCCAAAGAAATTGCTAAAAAAGATTGGTTATTCTGTTTTTTGGAACAAAAATATGTAATTTCAAGTCAAAAGCTTGAAATATTCAATACTTCGTGTTTTTGGATTGCCGCACCGCAAGTGGTTTGCAATGACAAAGTGAGGATTTATTTCTATGTTCTCATTTTGTCATTTTTTACCTTTTGCATCATTCCCGTGACCAAACTATGCGCTTACAAAGTAAGCGCATACTGTCGTTCCAGCACGAGCAATAGTCTTTCGCAGAAAGCTCATTGTGAGGAATGCGAAAATCTCTTACATCGTTCTCGCTACTTAACGACAAGCTTAGAAGTAAGTGCATATCGTCTTTCCTTGCGTCATTCCCGCGTAAGCTGGAATCCATCCTATTTCATTGTCATAATTAAGTAAAACACATATTATGCATGACAAATAGGATAATCTTTTTTTGTTTCCGCATCATTTTTGTGGATTCCCGCCTGCGCGGGAGTGACATATTAGGAAAACATTCATTGCTGTTGAAATTCGTCATCATAAACCATTATAGCGTGGCAATCTACAAACAGCAGATGAATTATTGCAAAAAGCAAGAAACAACTTTCGTTTTGTCATTTCCGTGCTGGCTGGTATCTATTTCTTTTGTCATTGCGAAGAGTATTAGCGACGCGGCAATCCATTTTTTATATTTTTCATTTTTTGTCGTGTTCATAGATTCCCGTTTTCGCGGGAATAACAAAGTGGAGGTTTATTTCCACATTTCTATTCTGTCATCTTTTGCCCTTTACATCATGTCCACACCACCTCTTCCGTCATTCCCGTGCAGTTTGGAATCTATTTTTACAGAAATGAGAGAAAATTTACATATTTTTTTTATTTCTCTTTTTCTATTTCAATATCTTTTTAAAATCTTTGTGGATTCCCGCCTGCGCGGGAATGACGAAGTGGCATGAAAATGACATATATTTTTTAATTTGTGTGGAAATTTTATTTGATAGTGTGATATTATTTCCGCAATGTAAGTGTATTAAGGATATAAGTTGCATAACTTGGAAGAGATAATAAAGCAGAGAGTTTTGGTGCTTGACGGTGCTATGGGTACACAAATACAAAATTTAAAACTTGATGATGGCATATGGCAAGAATTTATCGGATGCAATGAGTTTTTAAATCAAGCCGCAAAAGAGGCGATACAAAAGATACACAGAAGTTACTTGAAAGCAGGCGCTGATATTATAAAAACAAACACATTTGGTACGATGCCTTGGGTACTTGACGAATACGGCTTGAAAGAAAAAGCTTATGAATTTACCTTTGAGGGTGTGAAATTAGCGCGTGAAGTGTGCGAAGAGTTTCGTGACAAACCTCGTTTTACTGCTGTATCCTTGGGACCTGGAACAAAACTTCCCTCGCTGGGCAATATATTGTTCGATGAAATGTATAATGGGTATAGCATATGTGCAAAAGCGGCTATAGAAGCAAAAGCGGATATATTTTTAGTAGAAACCGCACAAGACCCTTTGCAGATAAAAGCTGCTGTTTTAGCGATAAGTGATGCAAAAAAGGAATACAAAGTTTCTATCCCTGTTATGATTTCAGTTACGATTGAGACAAACGGAACTATGCTTATAGGAACGGATATTGTAACTGTTGCGTCTATTTTAAAGCCTTTTGACATATTCTCTTTGGGTATAAATTGTGGAAGCGGTCCTGATAAAGTTTTGCCGTATATAAAAGCATTAAGTAAGATTTGGAACAAACCCATAAGTATACATGCAAATGCAGGTCTTCCGCAAAACAGAGGAGGTTATACCTTTTATCCGATGGGTGCAAAAGAGTTTGCAAAACTTCAAAGTGAACTTTTAAATTATGATGGAGTTTCACTTCTTGGAGGCTGCTGCGGTACGACTCCTCAACATATATTAGAGCTAAACAAAGTTGTAAAAGATAAAATTCCTTTGCCGCCAAAGGGTCATTTTGAACCATCTATCACTTCTTTGTATATGAGTAAAAATTTACGTCAAAATCCTCCTCCATTTTTAATAGGTGAGCGCAGTAATGCTACCGGCTCAAAAGCTTTTAGGGAGCTGCTTTTGGCAAAAGATTGGGACGGGGTTTTAAATACTGCACAAAGTCAGACTAAAAACGGAGCGCATGGCATTGATGTAAGTGTAGGATTTGCAGGGCTTAATGAGATAGACGATATGCGAAAAGTAATAAGTATATATAATACAAAAATACCTGTTCCTCTCATGCCCGATTCCACATCTATCTATGTGCTTGAGGAAGCTTTGAAAAATATCGGCGGAAGAGCCATTGTAAATTCTGCCAATCTTGAAGAGGGAGAAGAGAAATTTCGCAAGATATGCTCTCTTGCAAAAAGATACGGCGCGGCACTTATCTGTTTATGTATAGATGAAAGTGGTATGGCAAAGACAAGGGAAAAAAAGGTTACTGTTGCAAAAAGAATGCGCGAGCTTGCTTTGGATTGCGGACTTGAAGAGAATGATTTGGTATTTGATATGCTTACATTTACAGTTGGCAGCGGTGATAGCGAATATTTCACCGCTGCCATTGAGACGATAGATGCTATCAGAGATTTTTTTGCTTTGTATCCAAAATGCGGAAGTATTCTTGGTGTCTCAAATATCTCTTTTGGTCTTGATAAAAATGCAAGAGAGTACCTAAACTCTGTATTTTTGCACCATTGTGTAAAAGCCGGTCTTAGCATGGCTATAGTAAATGTAAATACCCTCATTCCATTTTATGATATAAAATCCGACGAATTGAGAGTTTGCGAGGATTTGCTGTTTAAGCCAAGCAGTGAAGCGTTGTTTGCATTTATAGAATATTTTAGCGGGGCTAAGGCTAAAAACAGCGATGAAGAGTTTGTAAAACTTGATACAAAAGAGAGAATAAAAATAGCATTAAAAGAGGGTGATAAAAGTAAAATGCTAAAACTTTTATCGCATGCAAAAGATGAATTTTCACCGGAAATAATCGTCAATGAGGTACTGATAGATGCCATGAAAGAGATAGGAGAGCTGTTTGGCGATGGAAAAATGCAGCTGCCTTTTGTATTGCAGTCTGCTGAAGTAATGAAAGCAGGTGTTGATTTTTTAAAACCGTATCTTCCAAAAGGCAGTAAAAAAGAGACTACTATCGTGATTGGAACCGTAAAAGGCGATGTTCATGACGTGGGTAAAAATTTGGTAGATATTATCCTCTCAAATAATGGCTATAACGTCATAAATATCGGCATAAAAGCGGAAATTAACGATTTTATAAAAGCCTATAAAGAACATAATGCCGATGCTATCGGAATGAGTGGGCTTTTGGTAAAATCAACCGCGATAATGAAAGAAAATTTAGAAGAGCTTGAAAGGCAAGGTATAAGCGTGCCTGTACTGTTGGGAGGAGCTGCTTTAAATAAAAGTTTTGTAGATGAGTTTTGTCAGCCTTCATATGGCGGCGCTGTTTTCTATTGCAAAGATGCTTTTGATGGCTTAAACGCTATGCGAATGATAGAAAAAAAAGAGTTTAATAAGCCGTTGTTAAAAACAAAAAAAATAGTTGAAAGAATACCACAAAAGATAGATAAAGATGACATCGTACTGCCTGCTGTAAATGAAATTTTATATCCGCTGTTTTGGGGTAGAAGAATTTTTGATGTTGATTTGGAGTTGGCGTATCAGTGGATAAATCAAAAGATACTTTTTAGCGCACGCTGGGGATACAGTACAAAAAATTTGAGCGCCGAAGAGAGAAAAAAACAGGAGATTGAAGTATTGAAACCTCTTTTTTTGGATATAAAAAATCTAATCAAAAAAGAGGATTTATTTGAACCTGTTGTGATATACGGATACTATCCAAGCATAAGTGACAATACAAAACTTTATATATTAAATGAAAAGAGCGATTTTGCAAAACCTATAAGTGAGTTGAAAAAAGAGGCTGTTTTGGTTTTTGATTTTCCGCGCCAAAAAAAATATCCCCGCCGTTCTATAAGTGATTTTTTTAGAAGTGATAAGGTTGATACAGCGGCTTTTACTCTTGTGAGTATCGGAAAAAAATTTAGCAAATACGGACAAAAACTTTATAAAGATGGGAAATTTAAAGAGTATTATCACCTGCGTGGAGTTGGCGTGGAGTTGGCTGAAGCTTTAGCGGAAATAGTTCACAAACAAATTCGTATAGAATTTGGTATAGCAAATGATGAGGGGAATAGTTTAGGCGATATACGTTTAAGAGGATATCAAGGTTGCCGCTACTCTTTTGGTTATCCCGCATGTCCTGATTTAAGCGACAATAGACATATTTTTACACTTTTGCAACCTGAAGAGTTTGGAGTTAGCATAGATGAAACAACTTGGCAGATGCACCCTGAAGAGAGTACAACTGCCCTTGTTGTTTATCATAAAGAGGCAAAATATTTTGCGGTGTAAATAGCTATTTTTTGATGTAGTTATCGCCGAAATAGACTACTTTTTTATTGAATTTTGTGATAATATCAATATCAAATTCATATGAAGCAGACTTTAGCAATAGAAAATCTGCGTTTGACTTTACCCACTCATCTGCTGATTTTAAAGTAGAGAGCGTTGAAACGGCGCCCTTTGTTTTGTAATGCGCAGGGATAATTACTTTTGGATTAACATATGAAATTATGGTTTTTATATCAGCGCTTGTCAGTATATGTTCGGAGTCGTCTATCGGCAAAATCAACACATCTGCATTTTTGACGGCTTTTAACACATATTCTTGTGGATCAGGGCGATTGTCTCCCCAGTGGACGATTGATATCCCGCCTGTTTTAATTAAAATGATAGAGTTATCCAAATTTAAAGGATTATTTGGCGGTAGTTTGATGTTTGATTCATCAAAGGCTTCCGTCCAAAGATAAGAGCCTTTGGCTTTATACATATGTTTGTCTGCAAAACCTAAAATGTCTACGTCACCTAAAGAGTATTTACCAACCGGTCTTTCCAAAACGACGGGTGCATGTACTCTATGAACTGCGTCATGGTCGAAATGTGCATGAGTGGAAGTTGCTATATCTGCGTAAATTTCCGGAAACTTTTCAAAAAACCATAATCCCCAAGCACCGGAAGGGTCGTTGCGCCATGGGTCTATTAGTATGCTAAGATTATTTGGCGATGTTATTTTGAATGATGAATGGGCAAAACTTTACCTTTATAAGAAGAGCTTAAATGCGGCTTTTATATCCATGCAAGATGGTTATTGTTTTCCAAAAATTTCCACCCGAAAGACCCTTTGTTGGCAGCTTTGCCGACAGCAAACAGTAAAAACAATACTCCAAACAAAAATACCTTTTTCATAAATACTCCTTTTTGTAATTTGTAAAATATATCATTTTTTTATATAATATTAAGTTTATATATCTAATTAGTATATATTATAAAAGTTTTTTATGGTAGACATTTTATTTAAGTTTTAAATTTGTAAAATATATCATTTTTTTTATATAATGTCAAGTTTATATATATGATTAGTATATATTATAAAAGTTTTTTATGGTAGACATTTTATTTAAGTTTTAAATTTGTAAAATATACACAATGTTATTATTTAAAGGAGGATAATTTGAAGCTGTTTAGAGGATTTAAGGGGAAGTATTTTTCTCTTGCGGCGATTTTGGCTTGCAGTGCAGGCGTTAGTCTTGATGCTATCGAACTGCAGGTAAAAAATTACAGTGTGAGTCAAAATTTTGCAAGTGAAAAAGAAGAGAAAACAGAGGAGGAGTTGCTTGATAGCATACAGGTCGTAGCCGATATCGAAAGAAAAAAATCTTATGAGCAGAGCTCTTTGCGCACGCTGAAACAAAAATCACATACTGTAGATTCGGTAGGGGTCATAACAAGCGATGAGATAGAGTTAAAAGGTTTTGGGAGTGTTATCGAAGCTTTAAATTCTATTGCAGGCGTATCATCTACTGCAAACGGCGGTTATGGGCAGAGCAGTTCTTTATATTTGAGAGGGTTTGACGCTAAACATACGCTTGTTTTGATAGACGGCGTAAGAATAAATGACGTAAGCGGACTAAGCGGTGCGCAAATGGAGCTTATAGATTTATACGGCATAGACAGGATAGAAATAGCAAAGGGCGCTCAAAGCGGAGTTTGGGGCAGTGATGCAAGCAGTGGGGTTATCAATATCATAACCAAAAGTAAAAAGCAAGGTTATGAGGGTGATGTATTGGCAGAGTACGGTTCAAATGGCTGGCAAAAATATGCAGGTTCTTTTGGTTATGCAAACGAAATATTTGACTTATCTTTATCACTTCTTTCTATCAATACAAACGGTATTTCTGCAGCTGCTCCGAAAAAAGGTGACATTAGATATGGGAAGCGGGATTTGGGCTTGGAGACAGATGGCTTTTCAAATACCATCTTACATTTAAAAGGCGGAGTTAATATCAGCGAACAAGACAGATTAGAATTTTTCATACGAAACGGAAAAGCCAAAAATCACTTTGACGGCGGCGCAGGAATAGATGCAAAAGATTATGATAATTTGTACTGGTATATTAATACTATCCGCACATCTTTATATTCGCTCGGCTATATAGGTTCATATGAAAAACACAAAATAGATATAAAATTAAATCACAGTATTTTCAAGCGCTCTTTTTACGGTGGATATATCGGCAAAACTTACGAAGCTTATGTAAGCGATGAGTTGAGCTATATAGATGATAGTTCGTTTTTGCTTGGTTTTGGTTATTTGAAAGATGAGGTAAAGCTTTCAGGGGGGACAAAGTTTCCAAATGATAGTCAAAGCGACAAATATATTTTTGCCGTAAACTCAAATAAATTGGATGATTTTACAGTTTCACAGTCTTTAAGATTTGATATAAGAGATACGTTTAAAGACAAACTGACTTTTAAAGTCGGCATAAAATACAATTTTTATGAAGATTTTTTTGTGTCAGCTTCATATAAAACGGGCTTTTTGGCTCCAAATTTATATCAGCAAAATTACGGTGCAACCGATGTTCTTAAAGCTGAAGAGAGCAGGGGATATGAAGCGTCCATAGGCGGTAAATACTTTTTGGTTACATATTTTGACCAGCAGATAAAAAATGCTATCGAGTACGGCGGATCATGGCCATTTGATTATTATTACAATATCGAAGGTAAGAGTTCTCATAAAGGCATTGAAGCAAGCATCAGGCAGCAGTTTTTTGATTCGTTTTTGGGTGAATTGTCATATACGTATCTTGATGCCAAAAACGCTGACGGCAATCGTTTGGCAAGACGACCGCAAAACAGATTTGCAGGCTCTTTATTATGGTTTGTCAATAACTCTTTATATATGAATCTAAAAGGTTCTTACACAGGTTCAAGGTACGATGATATAAACGGCGTTCAGACAGGAAAATATTTTTTGGCTGATTATAGTGCAAATTATGATTTTAATAAGCACTTAAGCTTATATATTAAAGTACACAATATATTTGACAAATACTATCAAGAGGTAGACGGCTACGGCACTTTAGGCAGAAGTTTTTATATCGGTATGAGAAATAATTTTTGATGCGGTTTAAAAATTACTTTTTTTACAGGTTTTTTAGTTCCATGTTTTTTGGATTTTCAAGCGGGAGTATTTTTATCATTTACGAACCGCTTGAACCTTCAATCTATTCGCTTGGAGGTATACTCCTTGCTTTGGGTACGATGATAATTGCTTCGCAGTATAAGAAGCTGATGAATCAATATGCGCTTTTTGCAGTGCTTTTTGGAGTTGAGATAATCACGCTTGGCATTATTTTGACGTTTTTGATTTTGGGTAAATCCTTGCTTTCGGCTTTGATTATCTATATTGGTTATCAAATCACATTTTTGTTCGGTAATTATGTAGTGAGGGTTGAGACGGTTGTACTGGAGGATACAAAACTGTATTCTTTGCTGGATATATCAAAGCAGATAGGTTACCTTTCGGGGCTTGGCGGCGCGTTTATTTATTATAAGGCGGTAGAATTTGGCGGAATTTTGGATAAAATAACGCAGGTATATTTTTTACACTATATTTTAATTGTATTGCAGTGCATAGTTATTTTTTTGCTTATAGCATCTTTTGCTCACAAAAAACAGTTTAAGCCGTAAAAATTTACAAAAACTATAAATAAAGATATAAAAATGAAAACACTAACAGAAAAGCAATTAGTATTTATCCTTGCCGCGCTTTCGGCTATTACGCCACTTGCTATTGATATGTATCTGCCTGCCATAAACATTATGAGTAAATCTTTGGATGTTCCTGAACCTCAGGTTGCTATGAGCATCAGCATATTCTTTTTCGGACTTGCCATGGGGCAGCTTTTTGGAGGTCCCATATCCGACGCTTACGGCAGAAGACCGATAGTGATAATCGGACTTGGGCTTTTTTGTCTTAGCAGTATCTGTATCATTTTTGTGAGTGACATATACGTATTGTGGATCTTGAGATTTGTTCAAGCTTTTGGCGGCGGGGTGGCAACCGTGAATGTGGCTGCTATCGTAAGAGATATATCCAGCGGAAATGACAGCGCGCGTATTTTTTCAATGATAGGCTCCGTTACTATCCTTGCTCCGCTTGCGGCTCCGTCGCTTGGATTTATCGTAATCTTGCTGTTTGGACGATGGGAAGCTATATTTGTGGTTTTGGCTCTCTACTCGTTTTTGGCGCTATTTTTTTACAAAAAGCATTTTAAGAGTGAAGGTGTCGCAGATAAGATAAGAGTTACCCCGATAAAAAACTATATTGACGTTTTAACAAGTCCAAGACCTATGATAATCATGACAGCGCTTGTTATAAGCAGTTCGGGGCTTTACGCTCTGCTTGCTTCGGCGTCAATCGTATATATAAACTATTTTGGTCTTTCAAAGCTCATGTTTGTGGTCTGTTTTTCCATGAATGTATCGGTCATCATAATAACATCTAAGATAAATGCAAAAATCGTGAGGAGATTTTCTTCTTTGAGGCTTTTGAAGTTTGGCATAAAAATGCAGGTAGTTATCGCGGCTGTTTTGATGATTTTGCACGAAAGTGAAAATATATTTGTCATAGCGCCTTTGATAGCGCTGTTTACGGGAATGCTGGGATTTATTTTCGGCAATGCCATCTCAATCGTTTTGGAGTATTTCCCAAAGATAAGCGCATCGGCAAACGCGCTGCTTGGCGTTTTGCAGTATAGCGTGGGCGCGGCGGCAGGATTTTTGGTGAGTTTTTTTGACGACGGTACTCTTTTTCCTCTGATATTTATTATGGCATTATCATCATTTGTGGGCGCAGTAATTTTGCTTGTCGGCACAAAACATGCCAAAGTTTTAGTATAAAAGAATTATAATTTTGCTCTATTTGAAAGAAGGAGTGTGCGTATGATTAGATATTATTTAAGGGGCGGAAAACGCCTGGACGTTATAAATGATATTAATATATTAAAAAACGACGCAAAGCTGCAAAATATCATTTGGATAGATATGCTAACTCCCACTATCAGCGAGATACGTATAGTTGAGAAACTTTTCAATATGAAATTCCCAACAAAGCAAGAGAGCGAAGAGATAGAGATAAGTTCAAGGTATTGGGAAGAGGGCGAGAGGATAGAGATAAACAGCTACTTTCTTGTCAATAACGACGAAAACCCTTACAATGAGACGGTCTCATTTATGATGCAGGATAAACTTTTGATATCTATCCGCTATAAAACGCTGAAAAGCTTTGACGATTTTACAAATAAACTGTTTGTTTCGCATAAAGAGTTAAAAGACGGATTTGATATTTTTACAAAAATAATAGACATCAGAATCGACGCCGACGCCGATACTATCGAAGGATTGGCGCGCGAGATAACAAAAGTAAGGCGTCAGGTTTTTGCCGATTATGTAAAAGATGAAGATGAGGAGATATTGGAAAAAATCTCCGTATTTGAGGATTTGAATATGAAAATAAGGGAGAACGTGACGGATAAACAGCGCATTTTAACTTCGCTTTTAAAATCTTCCAAATTTCCCGAATCTTTGAAAAACGAGATAACCATAATGCTAAAAGACGTTCGTTCGCTCATTGAACATACTGATTTTAACTTTGAAAGACTTGATTATCTGCAAAATATATTTTTGGGCACTTTGTCAATTGAACAAAATAAAGTCATTAAGATATTTACGATAGTCAATGTCATCTTTTTGCCGCCGACTTTGATAGCAAGCATTTATGGTATGAACTTTGCGATTATGCCCGAACTTAGCCTTAAATACGGCTATTTGTTAGCGCTTGTTTTGATGGTATTGTCATCTGCGACGCCTCTTTTGGTTTTCAAGAAAAAAGGCTGGATGTGAATTAGGATAAAAAGCAAACTGCTTTGCTTTTTATCCTAATGAGGAAACCCGAGCTGTTATGCGCATAGCGCATCAGCGAACGGTTTCAAGTAATGAAAGTAAAATGAAAGCAAACTGCTTTGCTTTTAATGAGGAAACCCGAGCTGTTATGCGCGCATCAGCGAACGGTTTACGAACCTTTTGTGTTTATATAGATATTTATCAAATGTAAAGAGGGCTATTTTAAAATATAATTTTTAAAGGATGGCGATGAAAGAGATATTTTTGTGTTCTATCTGTAATGTAAGCAACGGCGGGTGTAAAGAGGATTGCACATACTGTACACAAAGCTATAAATACAAAACAGGCGTTGAAATCTACAAAGATAAACCAATCGGCGATATATTGCAAGAGGCTGAATATTTTGCCGATGCGGGCGCGCTTGGGTTTTGTCTCGTGACGGCAGGCAGGAGTTTGACTTCGCAAAAAACAGAATATATAAGCCGCGCCGCAAGAGCGGTGAAAGAGAGATTTGGTTTTCATCTGATAGCATGCTGTGGAAGCGCGGATAAAGAATCTTTAAAAGAGCTTAAAGATGCAGGCGTTGACAGTTACAATCACAATCTTGAAACATCAAGAAGCTTTTTCCCGCAAGTCTGTACCACGCACACTTGGGACGAGAGATATGAGACGTGCGAAAATGCCGCAAGCGTTGGACTTATGTTGTGTGTCGGCGGTATCATGGGCGTAGGCGAGAGTTGGGAGGATAGAGAGGAGTTCTATAAAGCCGTAAGTTCGTTAAAGCCTTTCACTTCGCCTGTAAATTTTTATATTCCAAATCCCGCTTTGCCGATACAAAAAGGCGTTATGGATAGAGATGAGGCGATAGAGTGCATAAAGCTTGCCAAAAGGTATTTGCCCGACACAAGGCTTATGATGGCAGGAGGCAGAGAGAAGGTCTTTGGCTTGGAGCAAAAAGAGATTTTTGATAACGGCATAGACGCCGTAATCATAGGAGGATATCTAAACGCTTGCGGCAAAGAACCTAAACGGGATATAGAAATGTTAAGAGGGTATGGGTTGGAAATAGCCGCAGTGTGTCATTAGTTTGATTTTGTAT
>JAIROK010000020.1 GCA_031257555.1 Campylobacteraceae bacterium
TGCTCTTTGAGCATCATTTGGCTTTGACCATTTGGATAATGAACTTTGAGTTGCTTTGCCTAAAGGGGCAATGTCTGTTAGGTTTTTAGATTCGCATAGATTTTTGATGAAGTTTTTATGAAAATCTTGCACTATGTTTCCTTGCAGTTTTGATGGAAATGTCTTACAAGATACTCAAGCGTAGTTTTTGGGACTATTTTCCTAATCCCATTAAAATCTTTATTTTCCAAAAGCTTTCTAACTCTTGAAGCGCTTATAAACTCACCTTCAGTGTCTTTTATGCGCTCAAATTCTATCAATGAAATTCCAAATTTTGGAAATAGTTTTTTCATGGCTTCGTTGTATTGTCTTGTTATATTGCAAGCAGGTTCATCTCCTACGAATCTTTTTGTAATTTCAAGTGTCGGAGCAATCTTTTTGGCAAATATCTCCAAGTCAACGCTTACATCTATCGTCGCTTCATTTTTTTCGGATTTTGTAAAATATTCCGGAAAAGTAGCATTTGAGATGATAAATTTGCCACTGGATAAAACTTTGACATTTTTTATATCCGATACTCCGCTTTTAACAAGAGCAAGCCTATCTTCAAATGGAAAAACAGATTTATCCTCTTCTACGACAAATATGTATAAAAAATCTACTTGCGATGCGGACTTTTCTACAACATATCTATGCCCTAACGTAAAAGGGTTGCAATTCATCACGATAGCGCCTATTGTGCCTTTAATTGATGATTTTTCTTTTTCTAAATTACTAATATACTTTTGCAAATCGATATTGTTTAAATGCGAATCTTGCACATGGTATGAAATCTCTTTTATCCTGCTTTTATTTTTAGTAGTACTGTTAATATCAAAGTAGTGTTTAAAATCTACATGACGTGGTCTATCATGTAGCTTTTTTACGAAAATCTCATCATATATCGCTTCTGCTATTTTTATATGTCCTCTATAGTTGGGGTGACCGCGGTCTATAAATACTTCTCCCATATCATGTGGTCTGGCAAACAATTCTGCGCAATCTATCATGGGTATACCCATCTCTTTGCAAGAAGCATAAGCTGCTGGCGGCAACATAGATGTCTCACAAACTATGATATCACCAACCTGAAAATCTGTATCTTGTATATAATTACTAATTGCATCTCTTTGTAAAGCAGGTACTCCATAGTTGACAACTTTAACAGGCAGAGAGTTTTGATTTAAGATTTTTTGCAATTGATTGGCAAATGTTTCGCTGTCACTGCATAAAGCGCCATAAGCAACACTATCGCCAAATATATGCAAAGTCTTTGAGTATTCGCTTGGAGCATCAGGTACAATTCTGCGACTATTTACTGCATTTATGAGCTCATTATTATAATCAGAAAGTACCCAGTAGCCTTTACGTGGTAAAATTTTGTATGGTATCCTGCTTCTCTTTATAAAATCACCCAGAGAATAATGCTTCGAAATACATAAATCATTATAATATTTTTCAGGATTTTCACGTAATTTACCAGAATTAATGACTTCAATATCCATTTTTTTTTCTAATATAGATGGATTTTTAATGCGAGTAGTTGTAACGCAATGAACCATTAAACATTCAAATCCATCATTTACTAATTTGCCAAGCGTATGCAATAAATTAGCAGCAAAATATTCATAATTATATATATCGGTCATTATGCTCATCAAAGATACTAAAATGGCATTGGTTTTTGGTCTAATTCTGCTCATTCCTTCATCTTTTTTACTGCCGTCAATGAAAACAACCGCATCAACATCATCTATAGTTTCAAACTCATTCAATAAAGATGTCGAGATACCGTTGATAATGCTCTTTTTATCGGAGATAATATATTTTATTTTGACATCGGTAGTGTGCATTATTTCATTGATAAACAAAGCTGAATCTTTATCAGAACCGTACACGGCTATTGTCTTAACTCCTCTTCGTGCAAAGTAACCGCCAATATAAAATTTACCCTGCTGAGCCAACTCAAGCCACTGCATGATGATGTTATAATTTCCAATCTCTTTTGAAATGACCACTCTTTCAAATGCTCCGATAAAATCTCCGGAGCTTGACATTACAACAATATAAGTTATTTTCGAATCTGCCAACAACATATCCGTAGCCTGTTTTTTGATTTTATTGAAAACTATACCATTAGAAATATCATCATCAAGTATAATCCTCGCAAAATCCAAACAAAAATATTTTTTTACATCACTTTCTGCATCGGCAACCCTTATGAAATAATCACGATTGATAACTCCAGCAAGTTTTTTGCCACCTACAACATAAGCAACTGATAGCGACGGTGCTTTGCAAAAGATTTTATAAAGACTATTTGCATCAACGTCATTAATGTTAATTTTTTCAAGTTCATCTTGTCTTTTAAATGTCAACACGATTTGCTTCCTTGCCTTAAATATTAAAAATACTTGCAAAATTTATGAAAAAACTTGAATTTAGAATCACTAAAAAACCTTCTTGGATTTGCTTTAAATTTTATGTATTTATTATGTTTTAATATTTTTATCTTATAAATGAAAGTTACTGACCAATAAATAACTTTTTGTACGGGGGATAACTGTTTTATCTGCAAAATATCTTCAAAAGCACATACTTCTATGCCCTCTTTCCATAAGCTATTTTTTTCTGAAAACTCCCTGTTGTATTTGTCGTAATAGATAAGATAACTGCTATTTCTACTACTATAGACATTCTCAAAATTTACTCTATCAAACATCAATACATCTAATTCATATGGATACTGAAGCATTGCAAGATAAGGATTTATAGACTCTCTGCCTGCGATTTTTATGTCTATATTTATCAATTTTTCAAGTTTATAAGCATCATGCACAAAATCCATAATGCCGTCTTGAACCTCATCTATAAACTCTATTCTTGTTTTTTCGTTATGAACGGGAAGTTTGTTTTGGACTATTTGACCTCTTGAGTTTTCAGATAAAGAGATTAGGCTGCCATCTTTATTTAAAAATATACTCTCAAACATCAAAATAAACTTATTGTAAGGATAACGCTTATCTTTTGAGTTTATATTATCGCCAACAAAAGCCTTAGCACTCATTCCAAAATCATATATATTCTCTTTTATGCCATTGTGAGTTACAAAATAAAATCCATTTATATTTTTATTATTTAACAGTTGGCTTAATTTTTTTTGCAACATTCCGTTATGTCCTACGTCTACAATCGCCGTATAGGTATTTTCATCTAAACCTTGCGAAGCTAAATATTTCAGCATAACGACACGCTCTTTACTTGCTTGTTCAAAAATGATATCGCTGTTTGATAAGAGTAGTTTGTGTAAATTTTCTTTATGTTTATTAAAACTTATTTCTTGGCTTATGTTGTCAAATCCACTCTCTATCAGTGATTTTTTGCTGATTTTCTTAGGCTCTATGCCAAATCTATTTATAAGCAGCTCATTAAGAGGAACGGGTGAAAAATTTATATTTATCAATTCTATAATATGTTCTGTGTTTTGTATAGCCGGAATAGAAAATGCTCTTCTTGAAGCCAGCAGATAATAAGATTTTGGAGCTTTTTCGACATCTTTGGCGACTATGTCGTAACATTTTTTGATTATATCTCCGTCTCTTGCAAGAAAATAGATTTTTTTATATCCTTGTTGTTTTGACTGCTCCAGTATCCATTTCGCAAAAGCAAAGAACATAACTCCTGCCATAGAATATCCGAATTTTCCCTTACTGCTGCCGGAGTGAGACGGATAACTATAAGAAAATGGATTATTCATAATTTTATTGCCGATTAACCCTTTTATCAAGTATGCGCTTTGTTTATCCTCAAAAGACAATGCTCTATCCAAACCGCTTTTTTCTTTAAAAAAATCAACAGCTCTTGGGATATATGATGTTTTTATGCCTATTTTCTTTGCTTGCTCAATATCCGAATATACATTGTCACCTATGTGCAGTATTTGGTCTGGAGATATCTTTAGCTTGTCTGCTATATATCTAAAAATCATACCAGAATGTTTCAAAAGTCCGATATCCGATGAAATAAACAGTTCACTGTAACCTGATATCTCATTTTTCTTTAATACACTTTCGATAAACTCTTTGCTAAAAAATGTATCAGATATCAGCATCACTCTTTTTTGATTTTCCAAAGCATATGTAAATAGCTCAAATACAAACTCTCTTTTGCGTAAAAACTTCAATTCAAGCTCAAGTTCAAGCTGCATAATCTTATTTGTAACTGCATTTTGAACTCCAAGGTGTTTGGCTATGGCATCATAGCGCTCCTGTAAAGAGACCTCTTCTCCGCATTTACCATCAACAACCAAATTTTTCGCATTTATCCTTGTTTGCTTGAAATTGTTGGATATCACCCCTTTTGTCATTTTCTCAACCGGTTTTTCCATGATGTCAAAAATGTTTTCAGGTTTTTCCAAATCACGTATCAGCAATGTATCAAATATATCAAAAGATACTATACTCACTAAATCAATGAGTGATTTTATCTCTGCAATCTTTGCTTTGGAATTTTCATAAAAAGTTTTTGGCAAAACTCTTTTTATCTTTTGTGTTGCAGCTGCCGTATCGTTACTGTTTTGTACTTGAGGCAAATCCATCATTTGAACTTTTTTATCCACAGCCAATAAAGTAGTTCTCATCTGTTCTGTTTTATCTACAACTTTATAACTCCAATAAAAGCCAAGCATATCGCGCAATTTATCTTTTTGCACAAAAAACTTAACCTCTTTGCAGGTATTTACATTCATAACAGGAGATAATATATGGCTCCAAAAATGCGGACTTATAAAATCTTGCAAAACCGTGATATATGCTTCTAATCCTCTTTTTTTTGAAAAATCAATGACCGGCTTATAAAGAAATTCAACATCTTTATCGAAGTATTTGGCTTCCAACGCAACGGAGGATGATATCGATATCACCTTTATTATCTCTTTTTGTGCTAATAATACATATGCGGGATCATTAATTGTGCTAATTGACGGATTGGCGGATATATATTTCATGACATTTTCATCATTTTTTGCAAATGGGTGACGCGAATAGTAAATTATGCTGTACTGTTTTGCCAAATCACTCATGCGTTGTGCAAAATGCGTTATATTAAGCATGATGCCATCTTTTAAAATGGCTTTATCCTCCATAGTCTGTCCGATAAATAAAGCAGAATTTTCTTTTAGCCGTAAAGAGTTATATCTTTTAAATCCTTTGTAAGTAGAGATTTTAAATCTGTCCGCATACAGATAGTAGACACTCTCATCAATATTAAATTTTTTTAATTTTTGAAATATTTTGCTGTTGTTTGATGAAAATGCGAACAATATATCATCTAAAAATCTTATCGGATGCAGCCAGATATCTACATAGGTGTATCCATGTTTATCAAGCAATTCTCTGGTTGACAATGACAATTCATAACCGATAATCAAAGTATCACGGCTGATAAATACACTTAGATACTGTATGGATTTTTCGTTTATCTTTGCAAACTCGAAAGAGAATTGAATCTGTGCATCGGAACACTTAATGCCTGAAAAATTAAAAAAAGTTTTTTTGCTAAATCCATGCTCTCCACTTTCTTGCGAAAAGAATTTATCTATTTTTATATTGAGTGCATTTTTTATGGGTCTATACAGTATATCTGCCAACCACGGTAGATTTGACAACTGTTCGGCATCGCTTGTCATTAGAAAATCAGAACATATGATTACTTGCTTAAACATTAAGCATCTCCATTAAGATAAATATATAAGTCAAAAACATAAATCTCATGCTGCAGGCAGTGTTTATATAAAAATAGATTTTTGTTTAAATTAAGCTAAATTTAAGAAGCAATTATATATATATATATATTAATTTTCGCTTAATTTTGTTTTAAGGAATAACTTTTTATAAAATATAAGTTTCGATTTTGTTTTAAATAAATTTGTAATAATTGTAAATTAGATATTTTTACTGTTGTAGTTTTTTGTGAAAAAATAACACATTATAACTTGACCAAATCCGGCTGGTAATCTACAAGGGTTGTTCTTTTGTCTATGTTTTTAATGTGGACTGTAACGCTTTCAATAATACTTGTATTTAAAAAGAGTGATTTGGTTTCTTCTTGTCTGCTTTTTTAAACAAATAAGCAGTGAAAGATTAAAAACTGTTTTTTGTTTTTTGATAAAAACATTGTTTGATTTCTTCTTGGTTTTTTATGTTTTATAGATTATTGTTTCAATATTTCCGAATTAATACTAACAATTAAATACAAAATAATATGCAAAAACTTATCTATATCATTCACGTATTTCTCTTCTGTCATTCCTGTGTTTCATTTTGTCATTCCCGCGCGAGCAAAGAGTTTCTAAAAAACGATATTTGCGAGGAATGCGGGAATCCACAAAAATAAGCACAAGAGGAAATTCATGAATTAAAACGATATTCGTGAGGAATGCAGATATTTATCTTTACAAAAACTAGGGAAAGTTTACACGTTTTTTATTTCTTTTTCTATTTAAATATACTTTGAAATTCTTTTAGATTCCAGCCTGCGCGGGAATAACAAAATGGAGGTGCGAGAATGACGGGGAAAAAGTGCGGAAACAACACAATGGGAATATGGAAACGATGAAATGTGAGTTGATTTTTGGTTTTTATTTTTAATTTGATTTCTCTTTTTGATTTGATTGTTTCGATAATTCATTTGTTTTTTATAGATTGCCGTGCAACGCTTGCAACGACAGAGAAAATGGATTCCCGCCTGTGTGGGAATGATTCAAGAGAGTGCAGGAGAATGACACAAGACTGAGAAATTTCATCTGATAGATTACTGCACTTCACTTTGCAATGACAGAAAATAAGAATTAACCATCGCGCAATAATTGCAATAACAGAATAAGAAATGGATTCCCGCATTCCTCGCGGATATCTCTTTTTCTCAAAAACTCTTCGTTCATGTAGAAATGACGAAAGAACCGAAATTCCCGTATTCCTCCATGCTCTGTAATTCTGCAAAACTTGACACTGCACACAAGAATAACATAAGGTAGGGAAATTTCATACGATGGATTGCCGCACCACAAGCAGCTCGCAATGACAGAAAAAAGGTGTATGTCATTCCCGCGAAGGCGGGAATCTATAGGAACGATAAAGAGTGAAAAATATGGAAAATGAATTGCCGCATCGTGCTTTACACTCCTCGCAATGATATTCCTCTGTCATTCCCGCGCAGGAGGGAATCTAAAGGTATTCAAAAAGAATATTGAAACAGAAAAAGAGAAATAAAAGAATATATAAACTTTCTTTTGTTTCTACAAGGATGGATTCCCACATCCCCTCACGATATGTGCTTGTCGTTCGGTCGCGGGAATGACAGATGAGAGGCACAGATATGGCAGATTGGGAATGAAATGAGGGGTAAGGGAACAACAAAGAGGGCGTTTGCAAGATTTTACTTTGTGATTTTGTATTTGTGGATTGCCGTGTTGCAAGCAGTTCGCAGTAACAAAAAAGAAAGTGAATTATCATGTTGACGACATGTTTGTAATGACGAAAAGAACAGGAATGACGCAAAAGATCAAAGCGACAAAAGAAAGACAGGATAAGCGAAAAGTTCATATTTAATAAAATAAAGAGACATTCAAAAAACTTATTGTATTTTTTTACAAAAAAACAACTTCAAACACTCCGATTGTCTAATTTCTTCTATTTTAACTATCTACAGTTTTACTCTATTTTCACACCCTCAAGCTTAAGTAAAAACAGTTTTTTATCAACTCCTCCGGCATATCCCGTTAAACTCCCATCAGCTCCTAATACTCTATGGCATGGGATAAGTATAGATATAGGGTTATGTCCTACGGCTCTGCCTACAGCTTGAGCAGACATCTTTGGAAGTTTCATATCTAAAGCTAACTGCTTGGCTATACTGCCGTAAGTTATACTTTTGGCATATTTTACCTCTTTTAAGACATTCCAGACTTTCAGTTGAAAAGGCGTACCGGCGGGAGATAACAAAAAGTTATGCGTTTTGTTTTCGCCTGCAAAATATCCTTTAAGCCAAATCTTTAAAGTTTTAAAAACTTCATATTCGTTTGTCTCTATCCATTTATACGTATCAGGATAGTATTTTTCAAACCAAAGTCCAGTGATGGCTTCATCTTTAGCCGCCGCTCTCATTATTCCAATCGGAGTGTCTATCAAACAAGTATAAATATCGCTCATATCAACCTCTTTTTTAAATACATAGCTCTAACGGCTCACCGATGAGAGCATATCGTGTACATTACTTGACATAACGGATAGATATATAAGCAAGCCAAAATAGAGCAGAGCATACTCTATGCGTTTGCTAAAAGGCACATCATAATACTCCGTATTCCCTTTGTTTCTTAGTGCACTCCAGATATGAGGAGCGGCTAAAATGACCATAAGTATCAAAATAGGACTTGGACGCCATAAAAACATTGCTATAAGCAGTGGCGCGCCTATAAACCACATTTTACGCGATATCGCGGCTGTTATGCGTCCTCCGTCAAAGGGCGGAAGCGGTATGAGGTTGAAAAGATTGATAAAAAATCCCGCGTATGATATAGCCAAAAAGAGATTGCTTTCATTCATGCGCGCCCAAAAATAACACAAACACGCCGCTATGGTGCCCACAAATGGTCCCGCTATACCGATGTAAGCTTCATCTTTTGCATTTAAAGGCTGTTCTTTCAAAGCTATCCATGCTCCGACAAACGGTATAAACATAGGCGCGCCGACATCTAATCCTATCTTTTTTGCCGCAAAATAATGCCCCATCTCATGGCAAAAGATTAACAATACAAAACCCGCCG
>JAIROK010000022.1 GCA_031257555.1 Campylobacteraceae bacterium
AGCGTAAATAAAGAAAATATGTCCAAAGCGTGTGCAAAAGGGCATTTGAGCGCGACTGATTTGGCGGATTATCTTGTAACGCATAAAAATATCCCGTTTAGAGAGGCTCATTTTATAACAGGCAAGGCGGTCGCAAAAGCCGAAGAGCTTGGCGTTGATATCTCCCAAATCAGCGCACAAGAACTTCAAAAAATAGACGGCAGAATAGGCGGCGATGTTACTAAGTTTTTAACTCTTGAAGCTTCCATGAATGCCAGAATTTCCAAAGGCGGCACGGCAAAAAGCGCAACCATAGAACAATTAAACGAGATAGAGAGTTGGCTTGAGAGGATAAAATAAGTTATCCTCTTTGCTTTTGTATCTGTTTTTAAAGAACATGTTATTCTAAATGCTTCATTTCTTTACTTTTTGTATTGTTGTGAAGTATCTCCATTTTATTATTTAAAGAGTGTTTCTGGACTTTTATTTTTAAAATGCAACTTTTTAATATTGAAAATAAACTCTCGTGAGTTGCTGCATCGCTTTTTTGTGATTATATAAGTAAAAAAGTACTACTGTAAATAGTTTATGGCAATTCCAAATACGAAGTGTTCAAGAATTCACCAAACAAAACTAAAAATTCATTTCCAAAATACAATACCAAAGAAAACCGACGAAAACCATCAGAATAAATATTGAATCTAATTTATTCTAAAAAAGTCATTTTTTAAAAATAAAATTAATTAAGAATTAATATATATATATGTATATATACTTATTCTTTTAATTTTGTTTTAACATAAGTAAATATTTATTTTATAAATACAAATAATACTTATAAAAATGGTGTCGATAGTATATTTTGAGATGTGGATAGAGTTTATGTTTTTTAAAATATAAAGGATAACTATAGATTTACTGTTTAATGGAGAGGCTTGATGTTTAAACAGATAATTGTATGTTGTGATTTTTTAATGACTAGAAACATTACGCAAGCTTATCACTTGCGTTGGTTCTATACATTTGTAAATAGAGCTATATCTCTATGTTCTAAAGTGCCGATAGTAAGTTTTATTAGCGATGATAAAGCAACATTAAATAGATCACATTTTTTTAAATTAAGCAATATTTACGTTAATGAGGAAAGCACACATTTTTATTTTTATCCGCATGATATCAAACAAAAATCGATCGAGTTACTAAAAAAATATTTTGATAATAGCTTAGTAATAGGTTATGAATTATCAGAAGAAACACGTCAGATACTAGATATATCGAATGTGACTTATATTGATGTATGGTTGCATCCGATACGTTTTATGGATGATAACTTTTTTGCTTTTATATCCAATTCTGATAAGATAAATGATAAGTTGAAAAAATATCATTTATCGGAGAATTATTTTAGACTTTATGCGGACAAGTTAAAGATTCAATCGTATATGGGGTGGAATAAATATGAAAAGATGGTCAATAAAACATTATTGCCTAATTCTGCACTTTTTGCCGGACAAACATTGACCGACAAAGCAATATGCCGCAATGGAGAAATGTTAAATGTATTAAATTTCAAAGATTTATTTGCAGAACTAACTCATAAATTTGAATATGTATATTTTGCCAGACATCCGATGCTTAGAGGAGGTGACAGTGAGCAAATAAAATTTATTACATCTTTTCCAAACGTGAAAATTACTACTTTGCAAGGGTATCGTTTATTGATATCGGAACAAATAAAGCATGTATCAGCTATTTCTTCATCATTAGTTTATGAAGCACTATTTTTTGGCAAAAGTATCTCGTATTTTTATAAGCCGGCAATTAGTATATTTTCAAATTCTAATAACGATGGCTATTATTCAATATACAACAAACTCCATTCACCGATGTTTTGGTCGGAAATTATTTCTGAATTTTTTGATATTTTTACACACAATTCCATTGTAAATGTTGATTTTTTCAAAAAGTTTTCAACTTATAGAGATATGTTATCATTATATTACAATAATGATGTTTTTGATAAAGAGCATTTTACTTTCATCAAAGCAAATAAAATTGAATATCATAAAACAGTTGAGCAGCCCAGTAAAATAAATAAAAAAATAATTCAATTTGTGCCAAATATAATTTCTATGACTCGCATAAAAAATTTGATTGATGAATATCAAATAATTTCATTTGATATATTTGATACTATTATAGAAAGAAAGTGTTATTTGCCTATTGATATAATTAAAATTACAGCTGATAGAATAAAAGCTTTATACGATATTGATTCGGATATTTTTATCAATGCACGCAACGAAGCAAAAAAATATTTCAATAAAGAAGAAGTTTCTATCGATGAGCGCTATAAAATGTTGACTCATATTTTGGGTTTACCAGAACAAATGTCAACCGAGTTGATGCAGCAAGAGTTGAATATAGAACGATTAATGATGAGTGCAAGAGAGATTGGTAAAGAATTATTCGAATATGCCAAAGCAAAAAATAAAAAAATAATAGTTATATCTGATACATATTTTGAAATAGAATTTATTAAAGAGATACTTGAAAGAGAAAAAATGGTACCGGATCAATATTACATATCCAGTGCATTCAATAAAACTAAACTAACCGGAACATTATTTGATATTGTACGAAAAAATGAAGGTTTGGATAAAAAAATATTGCACATAGGAGATAATAAAAAAATCGACTGCGATAATGCAATGCAGTATGGTTTTGATGCAGTTTGGCTTATATCAAATAATCAATTTTTGAAAAAGGTATTACCAAATCATATTTTAAGTAGCGATTGCTCTTCATATGATAGTTTGCGAAATGGTTTATTTCAAAAATATATCGCAAAATTCCCTGTTATTTCAAATTGTCCTGGCTACACAAAGGGGAAAGCTTATGATTTGGGATACACAATCGCTGGTGATATAATGACAGCTTTTGCAGCATGGATACTTGTGTATGCAAAAGAACACAATATACAACATATCTATTTTTTTTCTCGTGATGGAGAAATAGTAAAAAAAGTAATCGATATAATTTTAAAAAAAATAGACAATCAAGATATAAAAACACATTATTTACTAGCATCCAGAAGAAGTTTTAGGGTTATGTCTTTGCAAAATATAGAAGCATTAGAAAGAGAAGCGGAAATTTTTATTGAGGATATTAGGAAAAGCAAAAATCTTGCTGATATTCATCTATTTTTGTCTTTAAGATTTGGTTTTTCCGAAGAAAAACTTATAGAATTTAATATTGATGATATTTTTAAAGATACCAAGTATGCACTTATGGGCGATAATATAGAGCTTAAAATCAAAAATTGGTTATTAAGCAAAGATGTTTCAAGTTATATATTTGATAACGCCAAAGAAGAAATTAATTTATACAAAGAATATATAAAAGAATGTAAGCTTGAGATAAACAATGATAATAAACCAATTATTTTTGTTGATATAGGACATAACGGTACACTCCAGGCTAATTTATCATCTATGTTTGGGTTGCAAACAACATACGGCTTGTATTTTGCAACTTATAAAGAAATTGATAAAAATTTAGCAGCTATCGATGGAAATCATTTTGCTTTTGGTTATTATAGAGATCGTATCGACAGAAATAATCGTTTGGATAATTATATCAAGTATGCTCTCATTATAGAATCACTTTTTTTAAATGAAAAAACGACATTTACCAGATTTATAAAAAATAATAATATATTAAAACCATTGTATTTAAAAGAGGACAATAATCAAAGGGTAAAATTTAATCAGCATATTCACATGGGTGTTATTGATTATACCAGTGATTTAATCGATAGTATTTTAGAATGCTTTGGTAAAGTTAATATGGAGTTTATCGCAAAATCCAATGATGTATGTTGCAGACTTTTTGATATGTTGTCTACTCCTTCGTATAGAGATGCTTATACATTTTCTAATATCACAATAGAAAATTATTTTGCCGGAAGGTCGATTCGTTTTTTTTGTTCCACCAAATGGCACTAATGTTACAGGTGATGAGATATGGAAAGAAGGAACACGTGCTTTTGTAGCCAATAATAAAATATCTGACACTGCAAATAAAATTAGACAAAATAATAATGGCAATGTAAAAGAAAAATTATTGCTTAAATTGGAAAAAAAAATTATATTAGACATGATGAATATTCCTATGGCAAAAAGAATGAAATATATAAATAATCAAGACAAATTTTTTGCTGATAGCAAGAATAGATTAGTTTTATTATATGAAGGATTTCGCAAATTTTTTAAAAAAGAAAAATCTTGATGGAATTAGGGATTATTTATGATAAGCATTACTAAAACTATATGCAAAGCGGAAAGTTTAATAGACATTGCCCCTTTAGGCAAAGCAACTCAAAGCTCATTATCCAAATGGTCAAAGCCAAACGATGCCCAAAGAGCAGTGACAGATATAGGAAATGCAAATTTTGCTTTTCACACCAACAAAGAACAAAATCCATGGTGGCAGCTTACTCTTGATAAACCAAGATGTATCGAATATATTATCTTACACAATAGAAAAGATGCATGCAAAGAAAAGAGTAGAAAATTAACAGTAGAACTCTTTGACGGCGAAGAATATATAAAAATATATGATGGAGACTTGCTTTTTGATGCAGAACCAGATGGCTTGCCTCTTGTGCTTCCGTGTAAATATCCTAAAGAAATAAAACTTATAAAAATAGTATCTCAAATAAATGAGTATTTTCATCTCTCAAAAGTTAATGCATTGGCAAAACATCATCAGTTAACATTTATAGCTATGCGTTCGGATGGTTTTGGTGAAAGACTCAAAGCAATTTTAAATGCTATGGTGTTGTCTGAAAATTTTGATGGAAGATTTTTATTTCACTGGTTTGGAATGTCTGATAATAAACATCATGCTATAGTTGAAGTTGATGAAATATTTTCGGAAAATTTTATTAACAAATTTCATATAGATAGAACTAAATTGAACAAAATGAAACTGATAGATTTAATGGATATAGCCAAATCATCTACATGGATTGTGTCTGAATATATAAAAGAGCATGATGCGATTATAGTTCAGCAAAATATTTCTGCTCAATTATTAAAAGATGCGAGAGTAGACATAGATTTTGCAAATAGATATAAAGAAGTTTTTAATGAAATTGAACTTTCAGAATCATTAGAATATGTCAAAACGTATGCAAACAGTATTCAGCTAAGAGAGCATCCCGTAGCTATACATCTTCGAGCTGGAGATATTATATATGGCATTCATAGAATTATGGGTGACTATACAAGAAAAGTAGTTTCATTTTCTATTGCAGAAAAATTGATTCGTGATTTGTTACAACAAGGATACAGTCCTGTACTTTTTGGGCAAGACGAAAAACTACTGGAGTATTTTAAGGATAAATTTGGCGTAATGCTCTCTTGTGAGCTTTCAAACCAATCTTTTTCTATAACGCAGCAAGCATTTTTTGATATAGTATTAATGTCAAGATGTGAGCAGATATTTGCAGGAACTAGTGGGTTTGCTACTGTTGCAAGTTGGATAGGTGGGTGCCAACTGATAGACCCATTTAGAAAATTTACAAAAGAAGAATCTTTAGAGATAATAGATTTAGCTTTTAAAACACAAAAATTTGACGATAGGATTAGTTCTCTTCAAAAAGCATTCGCTTGTTGGTCGTATTTTTATATTTATGGTGAAAAGTGTGCAACTAATAAAAAATTATGGAAATTTTTGAACTTAGCTATTAAATATGATTCAGAAAATGATTTTTATTATCTTATTTTAGCCTGTAGTTTTTATAATGGGAAAAGAATTGAAGATGCTGAAAAGATTTTATATGAAAGATTTTTGATAGCCGATAAGCAGATATATTCAATTATAAAAGTTTTAAGTAGACCAGGATATTTAGGTAAAGTTTTGACCATTTCTTTGTATATAGATGGAATAAAGCCTTATGCAAAGTTAGGTCATCCTATGGCTGCTTTGTGTATGGCAATTTGTAAAAAAGCTCTTGGTAATAACGATTCTTACGTGTATTTTAAAGAGTTATATTTGAAAAATAGAAGTGAAAAATATTCTATTTTTGATAAATATATTACTTAAGGCATAAAATGCAAAACTTTTATAAAAACTTCATCAAAAATCTATGCGAATCTAAAAACCTAACAGACATTGCCCCTTTAGGCAAAGCAACTCAAAGTTCATTATCCAAATGGTCAAAGCCAAATGATGCTCAAAGAGCA
>JAIROK010000047.1 GCA_031257555.1 Campylobacteraceae bacterium
AAATCTTTCGGGAATTGCCCCAAGCAGTATAGCCATATCCAACATTCCGTCATAAAAACTAAAATCATTTACGCTTATCAAATCAATGCCTGCTTCTTTTTGATACTGTAAATTTTTAATTCTTAGCTCTTTGGCTCGCAAACGCAGCTCTTTAGCGTCTATCTTGCCCGACCAAAACGCTTCAAGCGCGAATTTCAACTCTCTTTGTTTTCCGATTCGCGGAAATCCCACTATACTATTTTTTATCATATATTTATCCTTTCATAAATTTGAGATTTTGTTTTAAAGATTGAATTAAAAGAGTTTTTGGAGGGTGTATGCCTGAACGGCAAAAACCATAATATGAGTAGCTGCAAAATTTACAAAAAGCTTTTTTTGCTTTTGAAATTTTTTGCGTGCATTTTAGAAAAAAGAAATTATAATAGTGTAAAATAGAATATTCAAGCAGGTTGTTGCACTTTGGCGGCGGATCGTCTTTATCGCTTGGCTCTTTGTCTTTATTTGTTTTCACAAAAAATAGATGCACGCTTACTAATCTGCTGTGAAGTTTGGCTGCACACGAATGTGCTTGTATAGAAGAGAGTGTAAAATATTTTTTGCCAAAACCTTTTGGTCTTATCAAGAACGCGCCTTTTGTAAATTTGACTGTGATATTAGCAAGAATTTACTTAAATGAGTATTTTGATGCAATTAGTAAAATTAAAGATTTCTTGAGATTTAATCATTATTTTGATACTCTCCCGCTTTTAAAAAACTTAGTAGGAATACAATGCCTCTTTCAAGGTTAAATCAAGAACAATTAAATGCTGCTACTGCATCTTTCGGGCACAATCTTGTTATAGCAAGTGCCGGGACAGGAAAAACATCTACGATAGTAGCGCGTATCGCCCACCTTTTGCAAAATGGCATAAAACCCGAAGAGATTTTGCTGCTCACCTTTACAAACAAAGCCGCAAATGAGATGGTAGAAAGAGTCGCTCGTTTTTTTGATAAAAGTATAATAGATAAGATAGAAGCGGGCACATTTCATGCCATCAGTCACAAGCTGTTAAAAAAGATAGGCAAGAAAGTTATATTAAAGCAACCAAAAGAGCTCAAGATACTGCTTAAAACTATACATGCAAAAAGACGATTTGATCATATAGACGCAAATGTTAAGCCGTATCAATCCTCATATTTGTATGATATTTTTTCTTTATATCAAAATTCTGAAGTCGAACTCTCTTTTAGCGAATGGCTTAAAAAAAATGAGAGCGAGCATGGCGCATATTTTGATATTTATGAGGATATCTTAGAAGAGTTTAAAGAGGAAAAAAGAGCATTTTCATATGTAGATTTTAATGATTTGCTGATTTTACTAAGAAATGAGCTGCAAAGCGGTGATAATAATCTGTTTTTTAAAGAGATTTTGATAGACGAATACCAAGATACAAATACGCTTCAAGGCTCTTTGATTAAAGCTTTTACATGCAACAGTATTTTTTGCGTTGGGGATTATGACCAGAGTATTTATGCCTTTAATGGGGCAAACATACAGATAATCGGTACATTCAAAGAGCGCTATAAAGATGCAAATATATTTACTTTAAATAAAAATTACAGATCATCGCAAATGATTTTGTCTTTGGCAAACAGAGTAATCGAAAAAAATCCGCGTCTTTACCCAAAAGAGCTTAAAGTAACAAGAGATGGTAAATTTGAAACCCCAAAACTGCTTACTTATAATGAACTTTTTGAGCAATATCAAGCTATAGCAAGTAAAATCAGCTATTCAAGCAGTGCGCATAATGATATAGCTGTAATTTTTAGAAATAATTCAAGCGCAGATGGAATAGAAGCAAGCTTAAGAGAATTTAGTATTAAATGCAAAAGAAAGGGCAGCAGCAGTTTTTTTGATTCGCGTGAGGTTAAAGCGATATTGGATTTGGTAAGTTTATTTGTAAATCCAAAAGATATGATGGCGTTTATCCATATTTTTGAGTATGCAAAAGGTGTCGGGGCGTCGTTTTCAAAGGAGCTTTTTGATGCGCTTTTAAAGATAGGCGGCGGCGATATAAAAAAAGCATTTTTTGAACCGCAAGACGTGGAAAATCCATTTAAAAAAAGAGTCAAAAATACACAGCTTGGATTATTTGATGATATACACGAAACAGGAAGTGTGGGGCGATTTTATTCGTTTGGGTTTGATGAGGTTTTTTTATCAAATCCTGTTTTAAAAAATTCTCGCATTAATGAAGATGGTGCGAAATTTATATATGGTTTTTATAGATTTTTAAAGGAGAGCAGGGCTGTGAAACTGCCGTCAAGTTTAGTAGAGCATGCGGCAAATTCATATGTATTTGAGGAGATTACAAATTCTTTGGCAAAAAAAAGAGGAACGTTAAAAGATGGCAGTATCGATAAAAAACTTACCGATGAAGCCAAAGAGAGGATAATGAGGAAAGTTTGGCTGCTTAGAGATTTGGCTAAAAATTATAATGATATATTTAGTTTTTTAAATGCTTTGACGCTTGGCAGCAGTGAAATGAGTGAAGGAGAGGGGGTAAATCTTTTAAGTATTCATGCAAGCAAAGGGCTTGAATTTAAAGAGGTTTATATCGTGGATTTGATGGATGGACGATTTCCAAATAGAAAACTTATGAATATGGGCGGAAGCCTTGAAGAGGAGAGGAGGCTTTTTTATGTAGCCGCTACAAGAGCAAAAGACAGACTTTTTTTATCATTTGCCAGATATGATAAAATCAAAAAGATAGATTATCTGCCCTCGCAGTTTTTAAGTGAAGCAGGATTTGTAAGCTGAATATATTGGTAGTTGTAACCGCCTTGAAGCATTATTGTGCGTTATTAATTAACGACTGAATTTTTTAGTAATATTTTTCAAACAAAATTCATAAGCATAATTTTATTTCACAAGTGCAATAATACCTTCCTCAATTTAATATTATTTAATAGGAGTATATGTATGAAAGTATTATTGATTGTTTTGCTTTGCATCTCATCTGCGTTTGCGCATTTTCAAACCGTTATCGTAAACAAGAGCGTTCTTGAGCAAAAGGACGGTAATGAGATAAATATAGCTTATGAGTTTACTCACCCTTTTGAGCAAGAAC
>JAIROK010000073.1 GCA_031257555.1 Campylobacteraceae bacterium
TTAGGTTGTCATATGCCTGACGGTAAGGGCGACCAAACAGGCACATACCCCGCTTTGGCAAATAATGTCAAATTGTCGTCCGTTTCGGCTACAATGGATGTTGTTACAAACGGCTTAAATGAAATGCCTTCTTTCAAAGAGTATCTCACAGACGAGGAGATATTAGAAGTTGTAAATTATATCCGTGTCAATTTTGGGAACAATTTTAAAGACATTGCTCAATTGATGGATATGCCTAAATAATTAACTTATTTTGTCATGTTTTTAAGCTGCATTTGTATAGCCCAAAAATAGATTTTTTTCTCAACGATAAATTCATCATATCAAGTCAATTAGGATAATAAAAAACTAATTATTTGGAGCAGTTTTTTGTAGTCGTTAAACTCTTTTTACAGTTTATCTTTAATGGCAGTAGCTTGTTACGATAAACGATATAGTCACGTTGCATCTGAAATAAAATATGATTATGTCCAAACGCATTATAAAACATTTTGGTAACGTCATCATCATAATTGGCTTTGGCATAAGGCATAGGAAAACCTCCTTTTTGATTAAGAACTATTTCAAATTGTTCAATGCGATAAGTTTCTTTTGTGTTTTCAATTGGATATAGAGCATTTTTAAACGTTTTTGGCATGGGAGAATTTTCGCATTTAATGTACACATGTTCGATTAAATTTGATATAAAATATCCGAATGAAAGTTTTTTTAATTTATAAAAACTATAATGCGGCCATATTAGGCGAGATACTTGGCGGCTCGTTGGCTTCCCAGCGCTTTACAAAAATGTTTTTACTAAATCTCTAATCCTCTCTTTATAGCACAAGGTAATCTATATCTGCTGTATCGTTAAATTCTACCTCATATCCAAAAACTCCATTAAAAATATGATTTCCTATCAATTTGCCATTTTTATGCGCCTTTTCTAAAACATTACTAAAGTCACTATTATTTATTTTTGTTTTTACTTCAATAATACCAAGAACGCTCTCTTTAATAAGAATTACAAAATCTTCTATGCAAAACAAAGGAGGTATTGAGTTTTTATATATAATGATATCTATTTGCGAACTAATATTATTGCTATCGCTGACAGCAAACCCAGCGCTAACACAAGCAGTTTTAGGCAAATGTTTTTTTAACACATCTTTTAAAATTATTTCTTTATACCGCCCATCTTCAGACCAGTGAGTAATAAAATCGCGCACTCTATTTTTAATTGACATCAACTCAGATGAGATGGATTTTCTATAGGCAATATAATTTGGCATTTTTTATCTCCCTTGTTAAATCATTGCTCAATGTAATCAAATCAGCAACCTCCAATTCTTCAACATCATAGCAATATAAAAGTGTATCAAAGACGTCTTAATAATAGCATTTTTGCAATTGGTTTCCATGCTTTTTTAATCAATGTCTCTCTTAATGATTTCACGGTTCTATTTTGTACTTATTCTTCTTCATCGATAAATCATTATTTAATATTGCTAAAGTTGGCAATAAGTGGTTCACTGATGTCAGACGAGATAAAAACATACCCACACGCAATAAATAGTTGATACATTTTAACAACTGACATTAGTTTAAATTACATATATAATTCTATCATATATTTAATGACTAATAAATAAAAACTTGCCAATTTTTAGACCATAAAGATAATGGCACTAAAAGAGTAGAAAAATCTATAAACCACATACAAACTTCAAAGATATAAAATCAGCTTTTAGATTTATTATAAATTGCAAAAACTTAGATTTTTTACAATTTTCCATCTGTGCGCGACGGGATTACAAGCCCTTCTCTTTCGTATTGTCTTAGTGTCTGCGGGTGAATCTCCAAAACTTTCGCTACAACGCTTGTCAAATAAACCGGCTCTTTATAGCCAGATTATTATCCATACTATAAATTTACAATTCTTTAATTGCTATTTGTGCCTATATTTTTGGCAATAGATAGTTGATAAAAGCGCTGCAAACAACTAACATAAATTTGGCACTATCAAAATCTGGAACAACATCGTCTCTATTTAAAAAATGTCTAATTCCGCCGCTATCGCTAGTATATCCATATAAAGCAGAGAAAGCGGTTTTTAATGCTCCATGCAATTTATGCTTTTTTCCAATTCTATTAAAGCTTCGCCTAATGTTGTTTTATCTTTTTTGGTGATAAAATTACAAGTTGCTTCAACTGCCGATATAGCCTCTTTGATGGAGTTACGATAATCTGGGCTTTCTCTGTCTGATAATAATTTTAATGATGTTTGTAAATGTAAATTTGCATTATTTAAAGCAGTAAAATTTTGTGTACACTGTAAAGAATCTTCTATTTCTTTTATTTCTATCTTGTTAAAAATTGGTACTAATTGCTTATCTATAAGTCTATATGCAGAAAATTCAACCTCTAAAACTTCATTAACTGTTTTTATAAAATCATCTGTATTTATACCAAACGATACTATAGTTTGGATAAAATCATATACTTTATTCCATTCGCTGCTGTTAAAATAATCTTTGATCATTTGAATCGTAGCCTTAAAATTCACATCACTATCAGATTGTGGTATTTCATCAATTGGTTTTTTAAAAAATACAAACCAAAGTTGTTTACTGAAATCATTAAAAAGTTTCATTCATGCTATCAATTTGCATTTCTTGCATTTTTGTATCCAATCCAATTTTTTTAGAAAATACAGCACTATCGATATAATTTTTATCCACTCTCACTCCCCGAAAATTATCACATCATAAGTTTTTTTACGTTTTACCAGATTTTTATTCGGAGCGATACTGCCGCCTTTTTGCGTAGCATTGGAGAGTTCAACTCTTAATTCGTCTATCGTA
>JAIROK010000008.1 GCA_031257555.1 Campylobacteraceae bacterium
AAACACTTCAAAAATACCGATAAAATAGGCATGGATTTAAAATTAAAAATATTTTGCAAAAACTATGTGGAGTTGATGATTTTCGCATTTGGTTATCTTGTTTTAATTTAGCAGAGTAAGATTTATTTGTATTGTCAGTTTTAATTTGGATTGTTAGCCAGCATTAAAATCATCGGCTTTGTCAGAAATAAAAAAATTTATAAATGATAAAAAATGATTGGATTTTATAGATGCGCACAATCAAAACAGATTGTTTTTTAATATCACTAAGTTTAAAGGATTTTTGATGGTTTGATTTTATAAGCGCTCAAAACAAAAATACGTACTTGAGCGCTTTTTTACATTTATATAATTACGCAGAATTTTTTTATTTTCTTAGTCTTTCGTAATCTCTGCAGCTTTTTTGCTCTTTCAAATCGCATGCTTTGGCATAATACTCAATGGCTCTTGTAACATTTTTCTTTACGCCTTCAGCTCTTTCATACGCAGTTCCCAAACCGCTGCAACTTTGAGCATCTCCGTTATCGCAGCCTTTTTTGTAAAATTCAACAGCCTTTTGATAATCTCGTTTAACACCTCGACCATTGCTGTATATAACTCCCAAAGCAGTACAACTCAAAGCATTTCCAAATTCACAACTTTTTCCATAAAGCTCTACACTTTTGGGATAATCTTTATCGATACCAGCACCGCTAAAATAAATAGTTCCCAAAGCTGCACAACTTAAAGCATTTTTCAAATCGCAACCTTTTTGATAAAATTTAATGGCTTTTTGGTAATCTTGTCTGACACTTTTGCCGCCGCTGTATATAGTTCCCAATTTCATACAACTCTCCGCATCTCCTTCATTGCAAGCTTTTATAGGATTGGTAGCTAATTGCTTGATAGCAGGTCTAAGGTTTGAGGGTTTGATAACTTTTTCAGTATTTTCAATATTGGTAGGTTTTTGGAAATTTCTAATCTCTTCAACGTCTGTAGTTTTTTGACTTTTTTGTTCTGCGGCAGGTTTTTGAATATTTTTAGTATTATTGGCAAGTTTAACGTTTTGTTTTTGGTCTATGGGCTCAATGATATTTTGGATACTTTCAACATCAATAAAATCTATAGGTTGTTCGTCGATATCTTTTTCAATTTCTATATAAGTAGGTTTTTGGAGACTTTGTTCTAAATTTTTAGCTTTATCGGCAGATTTTTGCTTGTCTTGTTTTTTTGCATTTTCGAGCTTTTCATTGAGCAAAGCTAAATTATCGCAGCCTTTAGTATTTCCGCCATCGCAGCCTTTTTTATAAAATTCAACAGCTTTTTTATAATCTTGTTTAATGCCTCTGCCATTATCATATAAAATTCCTAAAGCGGTACAACTCAAGGCACTTCCCAAGTCGCATCCTTTTTCATAAAACTCTATGCTTTTGGAGTTATCTCTTGTAACGCCTTTGCCATTAAGATAGATAGTTCCTAAAGCAGCACATCCTAAAGCATTTTTCAAATCACAACCTTTTTGGTAAAACCTGACAGCTTTTTGATAGTTTTGCTTAACGCCTCTGCCGCTGCCATACATAACTCCTAATTTGATACAAATCTCCGAATTTCCATCTTCGCAAACTTTTATAGGACTGGGAGCAGGCTGTTTAACGGCTAATTGAAGATTTGGAGTTTCAGTAACATTTGCAGCAAGCTGCTGAAGATTTTGAGTCTCTTCAACAACTGCTGGTTTTTGAACACTTTGTTCGACACTTTTGACATTATCGGCAGGTTTAACGCTTTGTTGTGTTTTCACGGGCTCAACAACATTTTGAACATTTTTAACGTTAACAGTTTCTGTAGGCTGTTCAGTCTCCTGCTGAAGCTCTATATACTCTTCAACTACCTCTAATTCTGTTGCTTTACTAAGCTCTCCAAGCTTGCTATTGAGCAGATTCAGGCTATCGCAGCTTTGAGCATTTCCGCCATCGCAGCCTTTTTTGTAAGCTTCTACAGCTCTTTGATAGTTTTGCCCGCTACCGCCTTGAACTCTTTCAAGTATATTTCCCATATTGTAACAACCAAGTGCACTTCCTCCATCGCAGCCTTTTTTGTAAAACAAAATAGCTTTAGGATAGTTTTTCTTAACGCCTTTGGTATTACCATATATATTTCCTAAATTAGTACAACCTCTGGCAAATCCACTATCGCAGCTTTGTTTATAGAGTTTTGCAGCTTTAAGATAATCTTGCTTAGTGCCTTTACCGGTTTCATATATAAACCCCAAAACAGCGCAGCCTGCAGCCGCTCCATCATCGCATGTTTTTTCAAACAACTTCAAAGCTTTTGCATAGTCGCCTTTCCCAAAAGCTTGTGTAGCTTCATCAAAATCATCGGCAAAAGCGAACGATGCAAAAACCAAAACTCCAACCAAAATCTTAGTAATTCGTTCCATAAAAGCGGACATTCCAAATCCTTTTAAAAATTTAGTTGATATTGTAGAATAATATCAAAGTAAAATCAAGTGTAAACGAATATATACTACCTGTCTCTAATCTCCAATCCTACATATCTCCCAGCTATTTTGCTCTTTCAAATTATATGCCTTACTATAACTTTTTATATATAGCAATATAATTGGCTTTTTTGCTCTCATTGCCAATAGCAAATATTTTATAAAAAACATAAATTTTATTATATAAAAAAACTCTTCTTATAACGCAAAATAGTATCTTAATTTAGTATTTTTTTCAGATATTTTAATTTTTTAAACGCTTGTTCTTCTAATTACCCTGCCTTATTGCATTAAAATCCAACATTTTTGTAAAATTAAATTTAAAATGCCATCAAAACTGCCTGCACTCTTTAATGTTTTATATATACAATCAAACAAAAATATATATTTTAATAATTTTACATTTTTTACATTCTATTTGCTCTTTCAAAACAGTAACTTTAGAGTGCCACTTTTTTGATAAATTTCATAGGTTTCACTCGTTAGCAACAGTAAATTTTTTAATATCAAAGCCAAAACTTTAAAAACTTTTACAAACAAGTGTGATTTTTATCTTAACTCTTTATAAAAATTACTTATTTTTTCAATTTTGCGTAATTTTCACACCCTTTTTGCTCTTTCAAATCACACGCTTTGCCATAATAATCAAGAGCTTTGTCAATATCTTTTCTAACGCCTTTACCTTGTTTGTACATAACGCCAAGGTTGTTGCAGCCTCTGGCATCTCCTTTGTCGCATGCTTTTTTGTAAAGTTCAACTGCCTTGAAATAATCTTGCTTCACTCCATTGCCATTTGAATACATAAATCCAAAAATACTGCAGCTATGAGCATCTCCTTTGTCGCACGCTTTTTGAAAAAACTCTGCACTCTTTTCATAATCTCCTGTGCGAAAAGCCTCAGCGCCATCATTTAACTCATCGGCAGCGACAAACATTCCAAATAACAAAACTGTTGTTAAAATCCTAAAAATCTTTCCAAATACAGACATTGTAATCCTTTTGTTTAGAAATTAATTAAAAATATATTTTAGAATATTATCGCGATAAAAATCAAGGGTAAATAAACAAAAATATAAATTTTACCCCATCAATTGACACTTAAAACAGTTGCTTTGGTCTGTACATGTATAACAAAACGGAGCGATAAGTCCAACAGAGTCATATATGAATTTTTTCCAAAGCTTATCGGGCGGGCGCATATCAAACAACCTTGGAAAATGGAGCTTCATAAACCTGCCCATTCTTATCCTGTTTTCAAAACCCATAGCGCGGTACAGATGATTCATCTCAAGAGATTTTTTAGCTATCAAGGGAGCTATTTTATACTTTGAATATCTGTTTTTTGCATATTTTTGCAAAAACCTCCTAACCTCGTCTTCCATCTGCAATAAATTGAATGCCTCACTCATTGGTATTTACCTTATATACTTTTTTACGCTCTTTTGAAGAGACTATACCAAGAAACCTCCTATACTTTGTGATAGTCCGCCTCACCATACTTATACCAAACCTCTGTTCAACAAGCTTTAAAATATCATCGTCCGTAAGCGGATGTTTTTTATCCTCATACTGTATCTGTTCACTTAAAAAATTTTTGATTTGCGAAGATGAGAGACCTTTTGACGCCACCGCATTTGTAAAGAAAAATTTCAAAGGATAAATACCGTGCTTTGACTCTATATATTTATTTGACACGGCTCTTGACACGGTGGACTCTGCAAACGACAACTCATCTGCCAAAGCGATCATGCTAAGAGGTCTTAACTCTCCGCCTATAAAAAAACTTATCTGTTTTTCTACTATCGAAAGGACTATTTTATAAAGCGTGCTTTTTCTAAGCTCCAGCAGACTCACGATATCCCGCGCCTCTTTAAGTTTCTCTTTGATATTTTCGCGTTTGCTTGAAAAGCCCCCTTGTATATGAATATCAGGGTAATAATCATTGTTGATGCGTACAACTATCTCATCTTCCACATCTACGAAAAAATCAGGAATTATCTGCTTTGAGGTATCTTTGTACTCTATGGCGGGAATCTTTGAAAACTTTCTGATGATAGCCATGCTTTCACTAAAACGTTCATGATTTGAAAATTTATCTATCTTTCTGATGTTTTCTATGATTTTGAGAGTTAACTCGTATAATTCATCATCGATATCGTTCAAAGCGTCAAGTTGAAATACAAAAGCCTCTTTTTGGTCTAACGCCCCTATGCCTTTTGGTTCAAGCTTTGAAAATCGCTTTCTTATACTCTCTACAAACTCAGAACTCACATGGCATAATGAAGCTATATGCTCTATATCGCCGTCAAAAAGCCCGTCTTCATTTATATCGCATAGTATCTCATAAGCCACTTTTTGCGACAGTCCCGTAGGAAACAGGGGCGGGGTTAACTGTTCTAAAACCCTTTCATGAAAAGACTCCGAACTAAGAGCAAAATCTTCCACAAACCTACCGCTTGGCACACTGTTTTTCTCATAAGGATATCTAATCTCCAAAAAAGGATTTTCACGTGAGATAAGATCCAAGTGTGCGTTTAAATCCTCCAACGGCAGCTGCAATAAAGGCAGCCACATTTTAAGCGACAGATTGAGAGAACGCTTTGTCTTTAGTTCTAAATTTGTTGTTTTCATGATAAAATTTTGCCCAAAATAAAACCATTTCAGGCAAGTTTATTGATTAAATTTTAATACTTGATACGTATTACGCCGTTTGGTTTTACGATTTTCATTTGACATGAAAGTCTTAGGTTTTGCGTATTAGCACCAACACCTACCTCTTTTAAAACTTTTCTCTCTTTTTCGTTTATCTCCGATAAAAATTCCATACCCTGGACTATTTCTACAACACACGTACCGCACTCGCCGTTGCGACAGCCAAAAGGCAGCGCGCTTCCTGCGGCTTCAACCACATCTTGTATCGTGGTTCCGGGCTTTACATTTATGGCAAGAAAATCGTTGATGATTTCAACTCTTGTAGTCATTTTTGCTCCTTTGTTTTTTTATATGGTTTCACAAGCACATCACCTTTTATGAGCATCATAGAAGCAACTCTTACTTTCGGACTTATGGCATACTGCTGAGCTACCCCAGCCTCTTTCTCGTCAATAGCCCCGACTTCTACCAACAGTTCAAGCTCTTCATCTTCCGTATATGTCGTCGGCTCGTCAAAGATATGTTCGATGCTAAGCAGAGTTTCCCCGTTTTGTTGGCAGGAAAATTTATCAAGGTTGATACTGTTTTCTTGAGCCAAACGGACAATCGGCTCGCCGATTTTTGCGTTATAAATACCGTCCTTGTCTTCGTCAAAATGCATAAAGATAACTTTAGCCATGTTTCTCTCCCGATTTAAGATTTTTATTTTTATAATAATTTTCCAACCATTTCGCATCCTCCGCCTCTATATCTTTGTAAGGTTCCAAAGCCTCAAGTTCATTATCCTTACAGCCCACCACTTCAACTATGGCGTTTAAATCCATAAAATGTACTTCATATACGCGGATGACTTGCAAAAATTCGCCGATTTTGCGCACATATCCCACAGCGCCTGCCCTCATCATCAATTCGCCGATTTTTAAGTAAGGATATGTGCCATCGTTTTTTATATCTTTCAAAAGCTTTACTTTTTGACCTACAAAAAATTTAGGTCTGCTCTCATCTTCATAAAAATATTCGTCAGCAGGCACACTCTCCTCCTTTTTGCGCGCATGAAAAACAGCCTTTGTCATACATGCCCCAAACTTCAGCAGCACTTGGACTGCGACCGTTTTTATAGTCTGCATACACCCTAATCAATGTAAATTTTAAAAAGTCCAAAAGCCGCTCTTCATCACTCTTAAAATGCGCAAGCCCTTTTTTGATAAGAGTGCCGTACTCTCTCATGATATGAAAACGCTTTACGTTCAATATATGCGTATCAAAATTTATCTCAAAAAAATTAAAATAATCCTCCGCATATTTAAGCTCATAAAATTCTCTCAATGTTTTCATAATACCTTTACCTCAACTCTCTTTATATATACCACACGTTTTGTCCGCCAAGCGTAAAGCCGATTTTCTATCCCAGCTCTGCTTTTAACTGCCCTATCCATGATTCTATTCTTTGCGCAGTCTTCTCTTTTTCATTTACATTATCTATAGCAAGTCCACAAAAACTACCGTCGATTTCAGCCAAAGAGGATTGATACTCGTATCCGTTCTTATCGACAAAACCAACTATCTGCGCACCGCCGTTTTTAAAGACTTCGTACAGTTTGCCAAGCGCACTGCAAAAATGTTCTTTATGTTTTTTGCTGTCTCCTGCTCCAAAAAGAGCGACCTTTTTCCCTGCAAATGAAACGCTCTGTGAAGTTATCTCAAAAAGCGCATCCACCCAGCTAAAATGCACATCACCCTGCCCCCACGTAGAACTTCCCAAAAAAAGCACATCATAATCGTCAAATTGGGAAATATCGTCAAAATCGCTCTCCATGAGAATAAAATCATCATCGTCAACTTCAAAAGCTTCCTTTAAAGCTTCAGCTATTTTTGTCGTATTACCGCCTGCGCTTGCATAAAATATACCTGTCTTTGCCACTGTTCCTTCCTATTTTTTAAATTTTTCATAAGTTTCTATGGCATTTTTGAGCATTTTACCGCCCTCATTTGCCAAAGCCTCAATACTTCTATAGCCAAATCTATGAGCCTCTTTAAAAAATTTATTTACAACTACTATTTTATCCGCCAACACTACAGCTCTTCCAAAACCCTCATGGTTCATCTCCATAACAACAGTCCCCATTTCACCTGTTTTTTCTTCAAATGCCAAAGAGAGAGCCTGAAAAATCAAACGAATATCAGATATCTGCACATCGCTTATATCAGCGATAAGCGGTATCTTTTTTAAATCCTCTTTTGTCTTTACATATTTTTTAGTTAAAAGCTCTTCATCGCCCTTTCTTGCCCACACGTCATATTTATCCTGCGCGCGCACTTGAGCCGTAAGCGTGTCTAAAAACAACTTGCCTTCCATCATTACGCTCTTTGAATTTGCATTTTTTTGATAAATGGGGGCGGATTGGAAGCTAACATGCTTTGCAGTTTAATCAATTCGGACTCTATGCTGACGCTCTGCTTGTACTTTATCGGGAAAATACCGCTGTTTACGATTTTAGCCGCCGCCGCAGGTCCTATCTCAACACAGTAGAGTATATTCACATCCGCATCTTTGAGTATTTTTACTCTGCCATCAGTGCGTTCACTGCTGCCGTTTACAACTTTTAAGAGTTTTACTTCGTTTATGTCCAAGCTATATATCGCAGCATAATCAGCCGAACCAAAATGCGCATCTATATTTTTCAAGTCATTTGTTAAGAAAGCTACTTTTATCATACCTCTTCCTAATCTTAAAATCTTAATACTTTATATGCAATAACTGTTCCGTTAAGCAAAATACACATTCACAATTTTTGATAATTTTAAAACAAAGCGATAAATCATATTTTGTTTTTAAAATGAGTAGACAATAAGTACAATAATAAAAAATAAGACAGCAAGTAATTTAATGTAGATATTTTTAGAGATAAAAAACTAAAGCACTATTTTAGCGCTTATTGTAACATGAGGCAAAATCTTAGCCAATTAATTTTGCTATATTTGCCTCATCTGCTATATCAGAAATCGCTTTCAACAGTTTATCTATATCCTCTTTTGTATGCGTAAAATGCAAAGTTATCCTAATCCAGCCTGGCTTCAACAATATATTATCATCATCTTTCAAGCCCATCAAATCATGTCCGTAAGGACCTGCGCAATTACATCCGGCTCTTACTTGTATGCCGTATTTTTCACTTAGTATTTTAGCGGCAGTGTAAGGATTGACATTTTTGATATTTAAAGAAAATATCGGCAGTTTTTCTTGCACATGATCACAGTATAATTCCACATTTTCCATATTTTTTGCATACGAGCCAAAATAATATTTAAGTTCATTTTCGATATGCACTATATTTTCAAACCCTATCTCATCTCTTAACTCATATGCAAATGATGCTTTTATAAATTGTATAATGCCGGGAGTTCCTGCATCTTCTCTTTTTTCAAAATCAGTATTATATGTCTGTGTAGTCCTTGAGACATATTCTACTGTTCCGCCTCCTGCAAACGTGGGTATGGTATTGTTTTTGCAAAGTTCTTTTTTTATGATAAGAATTCCTGAACTTCCCACACCTCCTAATAACTTGTGAGGTGAGAGGAAAAGCGCATCATAAAAATTTGAGTCTATATCCATATGAGGTGATGCGGTAGCACCGTCAAGCGCGATGATTCCATTATATGATTTGACAAGCTTATAGATATTTTTATAATCACTTAGTATACCTGTAACATTTGAAGCTACATTGAAAGAGGCAATTATCTCACGCTCTTTATTTGTATCCAATATTTTTTCCAATGCCTTAATATCTATAACATCATTATCATCAAGCGGAATCCTTACAAGTTCACAAAGAGCTTCTCTAAAACTAACCTCATTCGAATGATGCTCATAAGGACCAACCAAAACAAGAGGTAACGCGCTCTTATCTATATCTATTCCGAATCGTTTTTTTGTCATAGGCGGAATGTATAGCCCAAGCAGTTCTTGAAACTTTTTAATAGCCCCAGTAGTGCCTGTTCCACATGGCAATATATAAAAATCATCTCCTGCTTTTAGTGTCTTATGGAGGCTTTTTCTTGCGTTTTCATAATATTCATTTGTTTTTAAAGCATTTGATGAAACTTCAGAATGTGTATTGGCATAAGTTTTCAGTATTTTTAATATTTTATCTTCTATCTTTTGATAAGCAAGCCCTGAAGCTGTATAATCAAAATATAAAATATCATTATCTAAAATTATATTTGAGCGAATTTCTTGCACAAAAACATCCTTCCTTATCCAATAAAAAACGAAATTATATCAAAGTAATGAGAAAAAAATCCAAAGTCATATGTACAAAAAATACTCTTTTTGAACTCTCATAAAAATACCAATCTCTATGGTTTGCTTTATGTATTTTAAAATAGTATTTTGATCTGCACAAAAATATAGTACAAATCAAAAACAGCAATCAGCTTTTAATTTCAACTTGCGTGATTTTCGACAAAAGTTCTATAAAATTTGGAAAAGAGGTATTTATACACTCCGTATCTTCGATAATTCCACCGCATACCACAGCTGCTATAGCAAAACTCATAGCTATTCTGTGATCACCAAAACTATTGACTCTAAAGTCTTTAAATTTCCCGCCTTTTATATCATAGCCATCTTCTTTTTCTATAGCTTCTATACCACAAAGATTTAAATTTTTGACTACAACGCTTATCCTGTCACTCTCTTTTACTCTAAGTTCTTTAGCATTTCTAACTTTGCTAATACCTTGTGCATGCGCAAAAGCAATGGAGAGAACCGGAAGTTCATCTATAAGCCAAGAGATATTTTCACTAACTTCAACAGCTTTTAAAGGTGCTGATTGTATCTCTATATCACCCACGCTTTCATACTTATTCTCTTTTTTGATAAACTCCACATTTGCACCCATTTTTTGCAAAATCTTGTAAGCTTCTATGCGTGTTTTATTTAAAAGCACATCTTTTAAAATTACTTTCGAATTTGGGATAATAGCCGCAGCTACCGCAAAAAAGAATGCACTTGATGGGTCGGATGGGACACTAATATCAAGAGGATGTAACGGTTTTTTATTTGGATAGACAATGATTTTATTATTTTCACATACAATATCAGCGCCCATACCTTTTAACATTCTTTCCGTATGATCACGGCTTAGCTCTGGTTCACTGAAAATACTTGGAGTGTTATTTTTTGAATTTATGGCAGCTAAAATCAATGCACTTTTTACTTGAGCTGAAGATATAGGACTTTTATAATCAAATGGTTCTATTTTAGCGCCTCTAATGCAAATAGGTGACAAATCACCGTTTTGCCTACCGTCTATTTTAGCACCCACATTTTTTAAAGGAGCTGCCACTCTCTTCATGGGACGCGAAGATAGATATTTATCGCCATGCAACACAAAAAATCCCTCGCATGAGCTCAAAAACCCCATCAAAAGCCTCATAGCTGTTCCACTATTGCCGCAATCAAGAATTAAAGGAGGTTCGGCAATGCAAGACGGAGGAGTTATATGTAAAACCCCATCTTCATCTTTTACCTCTGTTCCTAATGACTTTACAATATTTAATGTGCAAAGCGTATCTTCTGCTTGCAGATAGTTTCTGACAATTGATGTTTTATCACTTAAAAGCGAAAAAATGGCACATCTATGTGATATTGATTTATCAGGCGCTATATCTGATATTTGCAAATTAAAAGATATAGCTTTATTTACATGTAAAACATTCATATTTTTGCATTACCTGATTGTAACTTTTAAAACGATAAGTAACCCCTCTGAAATTTGCTCCATAAAGCCATTTATCTCTTCATCTATAAATGTTTTTTCATCAGATTCAAATATAAAAGTCAGAGTAATACTCTGTTTATCCCCCAAAGAATCATCAGAATAGATATCTATAGGATAAAATTCTTTCAACTCTTTTGGAGCACGATCTTTTATGCATTGTTTTATATCTTTATATGAAACATCTTTGGACACCAAAAGACTCAAATCTCTTGAAACACTCGGAAGTTTTGAATATGGTTTTGCTATCTTGCGTTCATAGTTTAACTTATCAAAATCAACTTCACAAATATACGTCTTGCCTAAATCATAATCTTTTGCTGCCGCTACTCTTCCTGCAAAACCGGCACTCTTACCGTCTATAATTATCTCTCCAAATTCATAAGAGCTGTAAAATATACTTTCAGGCTTGGCAGGGATTATTTCAAAGTTTTCTAAAACAGCGCTGATTTTTTGCAAAAATAAGGCAAAATTGATTTCTGTCGGCTTACCGTGATTAACAGGACTTGGCAGCTCGCTTTCACCGCTTGAGATAAAAGCCAAAACCACTTTTTCATTTCGTTTGACATCAAATACTTTTCCGTTCTCAAACAAATTCACACCCTTTTTACCGGCTTTAATGTTATTGCTTACAGCCTCTATAAGATTTAATGCGCAAGTAGTGCGAAGCGTATTAAGTTCATTTGTTATCGGATTTACAAGTTCCAAAGCTTCGTCTATGCATGCAAAACCATATAAAAGCTGTTTATTTCTATCCGTAAAAACGTAGCTGACATTTTCAAAAAATCCTGCAGCAACAGCTTTATGTCTATAAAACTTCTTTTTCTCAAAATTTTTATAAACATTATTTATGCGATTTGTTTCGACAAAATTAAGCGGCTTTGAACTGATATTGTCTATACCTACTATTCTTACTATCTCTTCGCAAATATCTTGAATATTTGCCACATCGTGCCTAAAAGACGGAATATCAATAACAAGTATATTTTGCTCCGGTCTAAATATGGGATAAAATCCAAGATTTTTTAGTATGGATATAATCTCGGTTTTATTTATCTCTGCACCTATGATATTAAATACATCTTCAAAATCGATATTTATCTGTTTTAATGTTTTATCTTTTATAGTACTTTGTGAACCCGTTAAGATACCTACTTTCGAAGTTGAGTTTAGTAAAACACTAAAATAGTTGATACCAAAATCAAGATTTGTTTCGCTTCCTCTTAAAGAAAGAAACAGCGTGTAGTCAGATTCTTTGATATTTCTTGCTCCATTTTGTCCAAGTACATACGGATCTATGAAACTGGCTTCCACTATAATCAAATCATCATTAAAATCCGGTTTTGAATTTTCATTCTGCCAAACTCCGACACGTGAAACTTGCTCTTTACCAAATACTGCATCAAAACCATTTCCATCTTTTTTGATTATAATCTCTACTTTTTTGTTTTCACTTACTATATTTGCATTTTTACTCTTCACCTCTTCAAAAGCACTCATTTTGTATGCTCTTAGTATAACGCCGGTAGCATGAGTTGCGTAAGAGAGATATTTATCTATGAGGCTTTTTTTTGCATCATTTCCTACCATAGCAAGACGCAAATCTATTATCGTACTGCCTTTTAACTCTTTTTGGTGCAAAACTTTATAAATCAATGATGCATTCGTATCGCCTTTTACGCTCAATTCCAAGATGCGTCCTATCCCTATTTGGTCTAAATCATCAGGTAAAATAGAAGGGGTTTTTATTTTAGAATTATAAACGGCGCACAAATCACGCGCTATGCCGTAAATACTCAAGCAATCACCTCTGTTTGGCGTTAACTCTATCTCTATAACATCATCTTTAAATTCCGGAATAGATATAAGCGGGGTTCCTGGTTCAAACTCTTTAAAGTTGCTATCCAAAATCATTATTCCTTCGTTGATTTTTGGATATCCAAGCTCTGTAGATGAGCATATCATGCCTTGAGATTTTACCCCTCTTAATACCGTTTGCTGTATAAGAGTTCCGTTGGGAAGTTCACAACCATCAAGTGCAACTGCCACAAATTGATCTTTGGCTACATTTTTAGCACCGCATACGATTTGCAAATCCTCACTTTGTCCTACATCTATGGTGCATACGCTTAATTTTTCAGCATTTGGATGCTGCTCTTTGGCTTTTACAAAGCCTACTACACAATGTTCAACCATGCGGTATTTAGTAACAGAGCTTACTTCAAGTCCTATTTTGTTTAGCGTCTTGCACAATTCATCTGTGCTTCTTTCACCTAAATCTATCCATTCATTAAGCCAATTTCTTGTAATTATCATCTAAACTGCTCCAACAATCTTAAATCCCCCTCAAAAAGCGAACGCAAGTCAGGAATTTTGTGCAATAACATGGCAAATCTCTCCATGCCTAAGCCAAATGCATATCCACTACTATTTTTATAACCTACCGCATTAAATACATTTTGGTCAACTGTTCCGCAGCCAAGCACCTCAAGCCAACCTGTATTTTTACATACCCTGCAACCATCTCCATGGCAAAATATACAACTTATATCAACCTCTGCACTGGGCTCGGTAAAAGGGAAAAAACTTGGACGGAAACGTACTTTAACATCTCCGAACATATATTTCAAAAACTCTTCCAAGATTGACTTTAGATTTGCAAATGAAATGGCTCCTTTTTTATCTACGACAAGTCCTTCTATTTGGTGAAACATAGGAGTATGCGTCAAATCAAGATCGGGTCTAAATACGGCTCCCGGACAAATCATGCGAATAGGAGGATCTTGCGAAAGCATGGTTCTAATTTGCACAGGTGAAGTGTGTGTCCTCAAAAGTGATCCATCTTTAAAATAAAAAGTATCCTGCATATCGCGAGCAGGGTGAAATTTGGGCAAATTTAAAGCTTCAAAGTTATGAAAATCATCTTCCACTAAAGGACCATCTTCCACAGAAAAGTTAAGCGACACGAAATATTCTATAATCTTATCCATAGTATCCATGACCGGATGCAGTGCGCCTACATTCATAACTCTGTTATATAAACTCACATCAACAGCATCTTGTTTTAGGATATTTTCATACTCTTTTGTTGCTAAAAAAGTTTTTTTAACGTTGACAAGCTCGCCAAATTTCTCTTTTTCTTCATTTAGTTTTGCGGCGTAAGCTATCTTCTCATCGCCCAATAATTCCTTCAGCCTTGCAAACTCTTTAGCAAAATAACCTTTTTTGCCAAACACTTCGACTCTTAATTTTTCTAATTCTTTAACATTATCGCACTCTTCTATGCTTTTTTGCAGTGTTTCCAACGATTTGCCTTATCACGTAAATTGAATCTCTGATTGTAATCAAAATTTAATTATAAATAGTTAAAGCAAAAATAGTTTATACTCTTGTAAATTTTTCAAAAGGAGTAAAAATGACTGTCTTTACAAAAATTATAAATGGGGAACTACCAAGCAATAAAGTGCTTGAAAATGATGATTTTTTAGCATTTCATGATATTAATCCTAAAGCGCCTATACATATATTGATAATTCCCAAAAAAGAGGTTAAAGATTTTCAAAGTGCAGACGCAAAACTGATAGGAGAAATGACACTTTTTATACATGAGGTAGCAAAATTTATGGGACTTGACAAGAGTGGCTACAGGCTAATTGCCAATAATGGCAAAGACAGCGGACAAGAGGTATCGCATCTGCATTTTCATATGCTTGGAGGCTCAAAACTTATCTGGCCAAATCTTTCAGATACGGACACAAAAAAGTTTTTTTAACATTTGTTTTGAAACAAAACTTTTGCAAAAATGCATAAAATATGAAATTTTTAATTTCAAAATATATTTTTTGCTCAAAAATTATTTGGTAAAACAATGGATTTTTTGAAATGCAAAAGCAATCTATCGTACGACAAAATTTACGATTGTTGCATTTTGAAATAAAAAACGCATAATACGGATTAAAAGAGAGTATCTTACAATTCATATCTCTCTTTTTTTTAACTCAGATATGCCGTTGGCTTACACCAAAATATCAAGCGTTACAATACATATTTTGAATATAAATAAAAGCAATCATAACTTTGCAAATTATTTTTATACACTTCGTCTTCTAAAGATATTTCGATAGAAATATAATGGATAACCTATTGCTTTATAATCTTATATTTTGTCTTAATTTATTTATATACTTATATTTAAATAACATAAAATTACCTTACATTAGAAACTATACGTTTTTTATCTCTCAACGCCCAAATTGGTTCATCTGTTTTTTTCGTATAATGCGGATATGTAGTAATATTATTAATTTTTATCAAAAGCGAAAAGATACTTTGATCATGTCTGTTTTCTTTAAATCCTTCAAAATTTGGTGATTTTGATGGTGAATCATCAGTCAATGAAAAATCATCATAATATATTTTCAGCCAATTTTTAATAAATTCTATGCTTTTTTCGCATTTCTTTATAAATATAGCACCTGCCCACAATTGACCGGTATCATAAATATCTTTTTGTTCTCTAACATTAAAATAGTCGAACAAGTCTCCTTTTGTCCAAATTTTTTCTATATATCCCATTTGAAAACCTAAAATACCATTTGAAGATTTATCAACTAAATCAAAAAATTCATCAAGTTTTCGCAGTCCATTAGGATTTAGATGACATCCGGCATCGGTATATTGCAAAATATCGCCATTTTTCATTTTTTCTAATGTTTGCAATATAACTTGCGGTTTCCATACCCAATATCCAAATCCTCTAAGTTTAAATTTATCTTCAAAGTGATTATAAAACTCCTTATTTAATTGATGTTCGGTATATATAAAAATATTATCGTAAGACATTTGTTTTGCTTGCTCTTCAAAACGCTTTAAAGTCGGAGCCAAACCACTGTCTCCAAATGCACAAAGGACTTTTTTTTATTTTGTAGTTTTGGGCATATATGCCAATACATTAACTTTTGAAAGATGAAAATAGTCATTGATTTGAGATGTTATCTTTATGCGTTCTATTTTTTGAGAGTATTCATATGGAAGCATCAGAGGCAAACCATTTGGTTCTGCGTC
>JAIROK010000009.1 GCA_031257555.1 Campylobacteraceae bacterium
CGAAAGATTTTGAGAATTTATCCAAAAAAGTAGATGAAAGACTTGAAAAAATCAATGAAAAAGTTGAAAATCGCCTTAAAGATGGCTTTGAGAATATAGACAAGACGTTTAAAGAGATAATAGTCGGCATTGCCAAAATCAACCAAGCGCAGAAAACTATAGAAAGTTTAAGCGGCGAAGTGGTCTCTTTGCAGGGTATTTTGACTGACAAAAAAACGCGCGGGATTTTCGGCGAAGTGCAGTTAAACGCTATATTAAAGTCCATTTTCGGCGAGAGGAGAGATTTGTATGATATACAGTTTACTCTCTCAAATTCAAGTATAGCTGACGCCGTCATCAAAGCTCCCGAACCTGTCGGGCTTATATGTGTAGATTCAAAATTTCCATTAGAAAATTATAGAAAAATGAGCGAAGATAAAAGCTTCCAGAGTGATTTTAGAAATGATTTGAAAAAGCATATAAACGATATCGCTTCAAAATATATCATAAAAGGAGAAACTTCTGATTTGGCGATTTTGTTTTTGCCTGCTGAAGCTATTTTTGCCGAAATTAACGCTTATCATGAAAATATCATTGATTATGCAAGACAAAAAAACGTATGGATAGCTTCCCCTACAACTCTTATGGCGCTTTTAACTACGATAATGGCTGTCGTAAGAGATATAAAAACCAAAGAGCAGGCTAAAAAGATTCAAGAGGAGCTAATGAAGCTTTCAAAAAACTTTAAGCTTTACAAAGAGCGGTGGGAACAGCTTTCAAAGCACATAGACACAGTTCATAAAGACGTCAAAGAGATATCAACGACTACATCTAAAATATCCGATGAGTTTAGCAGGATAGAGAGGGTTGAATTTGACGATGAGGCAAAAAGCTTGGAAGATATAACGCAATAAATCAGATTTATTAAAAGATATTTTACCGTTTTATCAAGGCAACTAATTGCAATACTATTAATTAAAAATAATTAAATATCTTATTTTAAAAAAACATAAGTTTATTTTTGTCAATTCCTTCAAAACTTTTTTGAAAACGCAGTGAAGTTCCATTGCTGTTTTCCAAATCATGAATGATTATCTGCAGAATTTTACCTGGATATTTTCTTTGTAAATCGGCGTAAATTTCAGGATCATTTTCACCAGAATCTCCGATAAGAATAAATTTGCGTTTTGGATACACTTTGAAAAGTTTTTCTATATTTTCTTTTTTATGCTTTATAGTAGTATTTTTATTAGGAATAAAATTGTTCAAATCAGTCGCGTCTCTTAAATGAAAAGTACCTTTTGGAATACTCTCTTTTTCAAAAAAATCTTTAAGTACAGGATATAACTGCACAGGGCTTGCTGAGACGTAATGATAAGCATCAGCGCGCAAATTTTGTACATGCTTAAATATTTTTTGTATACCGTCAACAGTTTTATATTCGTTTAAAAATACATTAACAAGCAAAGCTTTTTTATCCAACACATTTGAAATTTTTATTGTATCGTCTATATCAAAAACAGCAGAAACTCCCTCATCAGCCGGATATAATGCGAAACTTTTTTGTATGTTTGCCTTGTGCTTTGGCTTGTAAACTTCAAAATCAATCTCGCGTTTTAGAGGTTTTTCGAGTTTAACTTTTATGCTGCCTTTACCACTGTTGGTTTTTGGCATTTTTACCAAACTTCCATCTGTAAATTTTATAAAAAATTCTTTGCCGCTTTCATAATCTATCCTAAAAAGCGCGCTTCTGTTATATAACCTCTGTTTTTCAGTCTTATTTAACGTATCTATATCTATGTCAAGCAAAGAAGCTAATGCAGTGGTAGCTCCAAGCCGCCTCTCTTTTTCATATACGTAAGCATTTATTTCTACTATTATTGTTTTATTATCTACGTTGTACGCTGTACTTGGGATAAACATCACATATTCGTCTGATTTTAACTCTGAAGCTTTAAGAGAAGTGAAAATACTGATGATTAAAATTAGAAATTTGATTTTACACATTTTATATCCTGTTTATTGTGTACTGGCTGTTGGTTTTTTAAAGCAGTTCCGGTCTGTATTCAAAGTGCATTGTGTCGTAGTGCTGCCATTTACCGCCCCAAATAAATCCGTGTTTTTCAAAAATATCAACTATTTCTTGCGGAAAAGAGTTTTTATATGTTTTTTTGGTTTTTCTATCCCAAAGCCAATAATTTGCATATTGCGTATCCAAATCTATCGCAATTGCAAACGCATGCATGCTAAGTCTGTTTGTATCGGCTATGTTTCTATAGTTATAAGTACCGGATGGAGATTGTAAAAACTCAAAATAAGTTTCATCAAGCTTATCAAGTTCATTTGAAACTGCCTGTAGAGCTTTTGCCGCACCGTTATTTTTGTTAAAAAGATAGGTTTTGTTTACTGTTGATGGAAGCCACGATACTTCAATGAGATTTTGCTCTATTTTTTGTTTATCTCGTCCGTATACAGTTTTAAAAAACTCTTCATTTCTTATTCTGCCCGCGTCATTTCTGTTTACGCTATTTAATGCGCCTTTTGTGTATGGCTCGTAAAATTGGTCTAATATATCGGGATTTTCAAGCATTTGCTCATAACTTTTTTGTATTTGATCGTCAAATACAATTTCGCTTCCGTCTTTGAAATAAACGATATTGTCTGCGATTTTTTCTATCGCGTCTTGGTAAGTTTTAAGTAATTTTATCTTAGCAAGAGCCGGTTTTGGTGCAAAAACGGTGAAGCCTTGAATCTTGCTCATAAGAAGATTTTTCTTCTCCATGTTGGGTAAATTTTCACCTATATAAAGGTCTGATATGATTGATTTTCCAATGAGAAATTTTTCACCTTTGCTGTTTGTGAGTCCCCAAATGTTGTGCATGACAAGTGCACGCCCTTCTTCATTTTCACCGACATAAAGCATAATGTGCCCGGGCATATAAACAAGCGTGAGATAAGGCTGTGCCAACTCTTTTAATTTCTCTTCTTTTTGAGCGGCAGTTAGTTTTGAGATATCAAAATACAAAGCCGCATTTTTTTGAGCACGCGAATTTCTTGGAAGCCAAATGCCAAATATAGAGAAAAAATCTCTTGTTAAAGCAGAGCAGTCTCTATTGTTATAAAGTCCGCCCCAGCCGTAATTTTCATTTAGCAATTCATTTACAGTTTTTTTGACATTAAATGAGTCAAACCTCAATGGAAATGGTCTTGCAAACTCTTTGTTTATTGTAATATTAGCTGTAAATCCGTTTCCGTCTTTTTGAGTGTCTACAATAAATGCACTGTATTGCCCATTTTCATACTTGTATGCCGGCAGTATCGAACCAGCTTTTAGGTAGTGTGCAAATAAACCCTCTTTATAGTAAATTGGCGCATTATCTTTTATAATGACTACTTTTGGAGCCTTTTTAATTTTTTGTATCAACTCTTTGTCTACAATGGCTAATTCATTTGATTTTATCCAACCTGATGCTATAGAGCTTTCCACAAATGCCCATGCAAAATCTGTCGAATAATGCGATATGGTAATTGGCTGCATAATATTTATAAATGAGTTTTGTATGGTATCAAATGGATAATCAAAGCTTGTATTTGAAGCCTTAAATAGAGGTTTATCGGTAGGCAGCAGACGCAGATTTGTATTTTTTGTAGTAATTGCATGTTCTAAAACAGAACCATATTCATCAAAATTTGACAAATTTTTTATGTTTTCAATCCAATCATCATCTACTTCAATGCGGTTTTCAGCCACATACCTGTTTTTGTTTTTAAGAAATTGAAATCCGAAAGAGGCATCTTGTTTGCTTGCCCAAAGTGAATTTGTATCCCATGCGGCGAAGTATTTCTCCAAAAAGTTATTTTTAAAGTTTTTGATTTCATCTTGTGAGAGTGTTGGAGCATTAGGTAAAATATCGGCTTTTTGTTCGTATTTCAAAACTATAAAAGGAGAACTTACATCTTTAAAAGAACACCCTGTGAAGATAAAAAAAGTTATGCAAAAGTATATAAAAAAACGCATTTGCAACTAACTAACCAAAAAATACCGTATGGATTAACACAATAATTGCACCAAGTGCTGCGGTAATTATCAAAACGACATCAAAAGTATGCTCCCAGCTTTTGTCGTTTTTGGCAATATCTATTTGTTTTTTTATCATGTTTGTTCCTTATAAAAAAAATTCTTTGTGTATAATACCAAAAATTATGCAAGGTAGAGTGTGGAAAAACTTGAAATCGTAAAAAAAATATTAAAAAACGACCACCTTTTCTTAACAGGTGGTGGTGGAGTTGGTAAAAGTTATCTTACCGCTAAATTAATAGATGATTACAAAACCGAAGGCAGACGAGTCATTGTATTGGGAAGTACAGGCATAAGCGCTGTAAATATAGGTGGACAGACTATTCACAGTTTTTTTGCATTCGGCATATGTCAAAACACAGAAGAGCTTTTGCGATATGATAGATACAACAAGCAGCGTATAAAAGATATAAACAGTATTATTTCATGTGTTGATTTGATTATCATTGATGAGATATCTATGGTGTCGGCTGCTTTGATGGAGATGGTAAGATATAGACTTGATAATGCGAAATTCAAAGGCTCTATAATGTTTGTCGGGGATTTTTTCCAGCTCCCGCCCATAGAAAAAAATGTAAACAATTTATCACTTTTTGGTAATGAAGTTTATGCTTTTGAGAGCAGTGCGTGGAAAAACTACAATCCTAAAATAGTTGAATTGACAACTTCAAAAAGGACGGGTGATAAAAAGTTTTTTTCGATACTAAATCAGATAAGAAAAGGCGAACTAAACAGCGAAATTATCTATTTTTTGGAAACTCTTAGGCAAAATAACGATGTATTTAAAACAAATCCTACAATACTTTTTGGGACAAATTACGAAGCTGATAAGACAAATAGGCTAAAGTTGGAGGAAATACAAGAAAAGCTTTGCATTATAAATGCTAAGGAAACCATACACGAAAAAAGTCTGCATGTAAACAAGCTTGAAACGTGGCATAAGTCGATCAATATACCACTGAAGCTTGAATTGAAAATCGGTGCAAATGTCATGTTTTGTGCAAATAAATGGGGGAAGTATTTTAACGGTGAACAAGGAGTCGTAAGGGATATCAGCGAAAGCTGCGTGATAGTGGAAAAGAGCAATCGTTTGGTAAAAGTAGAACCGCACGAATATATTTTGTATGAGAATGTTTTAGACGGTTCGCAAATAAAAAACAGACCGCTTTCGACATTAAAACAATTTCCCCTTAAATTATCATATGCTATAACCATTCACAAATCTCAAGGCATGAGCATAGAAAATCTTGTTTGTGACATCAATAATATCTTTGAAAGAAGTCAGTTTTATGTAGCTATCAGTCGCGCCATTAGTGCTAAAAATTTATATATCAGATATTCGCGCGGCAATTTTGAAGCGTATCTTGGGAAATGTGTCTATGTAGATGATAAAGTAAAAGAGTTTTATAAAAGCGCTGAAATTATCATGCTAAAAGATTGATTTTTTGCACAAAATGACATGATGAAACCAAATTTTCAATCTATAAAAGATTGATTTTGATAAAAAAATATTAAAAGTATATTGAGAAATAAGGATTTCTGTTTTGCAATTTTATTTTAATATCGAACTACATCAAAATTCTTAGGTATTTCGACTTGAAATGTCAGTTTATATATATTTATATTTAAATTTGTATTTTTTAGTAAAATATCTATCTTATTATCAAGTTTATCTATATAGGATATTTTAGCAGGAATACCATTTTTGAAAGAGATGTTGTATATTGTGTCTAAAACAGTAACATTTACATCTTTGTTTGTTAGTTTGTTAGTATTTAGAGCTTGATTTAAAATAGATGACATATCCGGTATCTCTTCTACTGATGTTATTACTGCCTGTTCAAGATCTGGTTCTATCATAACAACTCGATTATTGGTAAAGTATATCTTTTTCTCTATGGGGTTTTTATAAATCCATAAAGCAAAATTTTCACTACCGTCATTTAAGGCTTGAAGGCTTCCTTCATATTTTAATGAATCTCCTTCAGTGCTTGTTATTACTTGTGTGAAATCACTCGAAATGCTTTTGATGCTATCTTGTGCGCATACAACGGAGAGAAATAGAATGAAAAAAGATAAAATTTTCAAAATACATTCCTTAAAAAATAAATTCTTATAGTTTTATCAAAGCTTTTGTAAAAATGTGATAAAATTTTGCCTTATTTTATTAAAAAAAGGCTTTGTTTATGTTTATTGAAACTTTTTTGGGCAAGGTGTTTGGGACAAGAAACGATAAAGAGATAAAAAAATATGCTAAACGCGTAGTTGAAATCAACGCATTGGAAAAGAGATACAAGTTTTTAAATGATTATGAACTTAAAGGTGAATTTGCAAGGTTAAGAGAAGAGGTTAAGGATGGCAGAAAGAGTTTAGATGATGTGCTGAATGATGTTTTTGCGATAACAAGAGAGGCAAGTGTTAGGACAACCGGACTTAGGCACTTTGACGTACAGCTTATCGGAGGTCTTGTTTTGCATGACGGCAATATCGCCGAAATGAAAACAGGCGAGGGTAAGACTTTAGTGGCGACTCTGCCCGTAGTTTTGAATGCCATGGAAGGTAAAGGCGTACATATCGTAACTGTAAATGATTATCTTGCTAAACGTGACGCGATTGATATGGGAAGAATTTATAATTTTTTAGATTTAAGCGTAGGGGTAATTTTATCTACAAACCATGATGAAAAAAATAAAAAAGAGCAGTACGCGGCAGATATAACCTATGGTACAAATAATGAATTTGGTTTTGACTATCTGCGTGATAATATGAAATATTCACTTGATGATAAAGTTCAAAGAGGACACAATTTTGCGATAGTCGACGAAGTGGACTCAATACTCATAGATGAGGCAAGAACGCCTTTGATTATTTCAGGGCATGCAGGCAGAAAACTTGAAAATTATCAAATAGCAGATAGCGTTGCAAGAAAACTTAAGAAAAATGAAGATTTTAACGTTGATGAAAAAAATAGAACTATTTTGATAACGGAAGCTGGCATCGCTAAAGCGGAAAGCTTGTTTAAAGTAGATAACCTATATAGCCTTGAAAATGCTATCTTATCGCATTTGTTGGATCAATCTTTGAAAGCTCATTATCTGTTTGAAAAAGATGTGCATTATGTGTTAAGGGAAGATGAGATAGTTATAGTAGATGAATTTACAGGAAGGCTTAGTGAGGGAAGACGTTTTAGCGAGGGGCTTCATCAAGCGCTTGAGGCAAAAGAGCATGTAAAAATACAAGACGAATCTCAAACATTGGCAGATATCACCTTTCAAAACTATTTTCGCTCATATAAAAAATTAGCGGGTATGACAGGAACAGCACAGACTGAAGCGACCGAGTTTTCTCAAATATATAGACTTGATGTTATATCTGTTCCAACAAATGTTCCGGCTATCAGAGAGGATAAAAACGATTTGATATACAAAAGCGAGGCTGAAAAATTTAGAGCAGTTATCGATGACATAAAAGCTTCATACAAAAAAGGACAGCCTGTGCTTGTGGGAACCGCTTCTATAGAAAAAAGCGAATTGCTGCACAGTATGCTTTCAAAAATAAATATTCCTCATTCTGTATTGAATGCAAAAAATCATGAAAAAGAGGCGCAGATTATCTTGGAAGCTGGTGCGAAAGGTGCAGTAACTATTGCTACAAACATGGCAGGACGCGGTGTTGATATAAAAATAAACGATGAAGTAAAAGCATTGGGCGGGCTTTATGTTATAGGCACAGAAAGACATGAGAGCAGACGTATAGATAATCAGTTACGCGGTCGTTCTGGCAGGCAGGGAGATCCGGGAAAAAGCAGATTTTATCTAAGCCTTGAAGATAATTTGCTTAGAATTTTCGGAAGCGATAGAATTAAAAATATCATGGAGAGACTTGGCATAAAAGACGGCGAAAGCATAGAATCAAGAATGGTAACGCGTGCTGTTGAAAATGCTCAAAAAAAGGTAGAAACACTGCATTTTGAATCAAGAAAACATTTGCTTGAGTATGATGATGTAGCAAATGAACAGAGAAAAACTATCTATAATTTTAGAAATGAGCTTTTAGGCAGAAATCTTGATATGAATAAAAGAATCTCTGAAATGCGCAAAGAGTATATAAAAAATATATTTTTAAATGCAGGGATTTATGAGGGTATGCCAAAAGAGGACAGGGATACAGATAGAGTTTTGGCAATACTAAAAGAAGAACTTAACTATGAAATTAATATTCATAATTTAAAAGAGCTTGAAAGTGATGAAATTTTTACTTTGATAGACGAACATTTAAAAAATGATTATGAACAAAAAATGTCTGCAGTAGACAGTGAACAAAGAGATCAGATAGAGAGAATACTCTCTTTGCAGATTTTAGATACGGCTTGGAGAGAGCACCTTTATCAGATGGATATATTAAAGACCGGTATAGGGCTTCGCGGTTATAACCAAAAAGATCCTTTGACAGAGTATAAAAAAGAGAGTTACGGACTTTTTATTGAACTTGTCGGAAGAATCAGGGGAGATACTTTTAAAATGCTGCAACTTGTCCGTCTTAGAGATAATAAAGCTGAAGAAGAACGTAAGGCTATGGAGAAGATGCTAAGAGAAATGGAAGATGCAGCTGAAGATGTAAGTTTTAAACATGGAAGCGAAGAGATATCGCAAGGCGGGAGTAAATTTTCCGATAGAAAGATTTCCAGAAATGATCTTTGCCCATGCGGGAGTGGAAAAAAATATAAATTTTGCCATGGAAAAAGTGGTCCAAAAAAAGGTTTGTTAGCCTAAATGAAGCAAACACTTAGCTGGTATCTTATAAAAAAATATCTGCGCTTTGATAAAACGCAGCCATTCATTGCGGTGAGTACTGTTTTGGCATTTTTAGGCGTGAGTGTAGGGCTTATGGTTTTAATAGTTACGATGGCTATCATGAATGGCATGATAAAAGAGTTTGAACGTAAACTTTCCGTTATGAATTATCCGATAACGATCTTGCCTTTTGATGGGTCTGGTATTATCAAAGACGATTTAGAAAACATTGAGTCAAAATTTCCAAATTTGAAATTTAGTCCATATATATATTCGCAGGTTGTTTTAAAAAGAGGACAAAAATTTGAGGGCGGAATTATTTTTGGCGTCAATTTTGAAGATGAGATAGCTGTAAATAGCATTGTAGCCGATGCACTTAAAGATACTTCGCCGCTTAAAGAGTTTGATATCTTGGCAGGTCGCGGAATAAAAGATGCTCTCGTTTTGGATAAAGGCGATAAAATGACTGTAGTCTTTACGCAAGGTGATCCGAGTGGATTTACGCTAATACCAAAAATGAAACGTTTTACTTTCCAAGAAGAGTTTAGTTCGGGTCTTATTAACTATGATAAAGCTTATATGTTTACGCCAATATCAGGTCTTGCTAAAATATTAGGATATGAAGATGGAATATATGATGGAGTACATGTATATTCTTTAGAACCGATAAAGGATATCGAGCTAATAAGAGATTTATTACCTCCCAACTTAAGGGCTATCGGATGGTGGCAGCAAAACGGAAACTTTTTTTCTGCGTTTGAGCTTGAAAAAAGAGCGCTTTTTATAGTTTTGATGTTAATCACTTTGGTTGCTTCTTTGAATATCATAAGTTCACTTTTAATGACAATAATGAATAGAAGGCAGGAGATAGCACTTTTACTCTCTCTTGGCGCAAAAGCAAACGAGATAAAAAAGACTTTTTTTGGTCTTGGTATGACGATAGGCTGCAGTGGCATAATATTTGGCATACTGCTTGGCGCGATAATACTTTTTGCACTTGGAACTTTTGATATAGTAACTCTTCCAGCCGATGTGTATGGCAGCTCTAAACTACCTCTTGATTTGTCTTTTGCAGATTTCGGATTAATAGTCGTAGGTGCACTTGTCATTGTGGCTTTGTCATCTTGGTATCCAGCGAAAAAGGCTACGGAGGTTGATATATTAAATACTCTTAGAAACGAGTAGTTTTATCTTTTTAAACAGTACTTTGTATTTCGTTTGGTATGGCACACAAAAAATAAACTAACCTTTTTAAAAATTCACAATATTTAATTAAGTTTTTATATATGTATGTATATAATTATTTTTTTATTTAATTTTCTAACTTAGGGGCTATTAATATCATTCATCAGCAAAACATTCGGTGGTCTTACCGCATCTTATCTTGTGAGGCAGTATATTTTTGGTATCATTTTGGGAGCTTCCTTATATATTTGAATATATCAAAAGGGGTAAATATAACCTTATATTTTATTCGCTGTTGTCTCAACTATTTTGTATCCTTATTCGCGCTTTGTATATGAGAGCATAGTTAATTTCATATTTGGTGATAACATTATAGTTTTTACGGGTGTTTTAATGTTGATAATGTTACTTGTAAAATTAATAATCATAATCTTGTGCTGGTATTTTAGTATTGTTATCGCACCAATTGGACTGCTTTTTTTGTATTTTTATCATACAAGAGCTGAGAAAAAATCAAATCAAGAAAACTCTAAAGAGTAAAACCCTCTATATATTGGCGTTTTTAAGTCTTCACAGCTATCAGAGCGCCAATATTTTCAAAACTAAAGATGTTTTCTCCATTTTTGTGTTGATATGTAAATTTAATTTTATGAGCTTTTATAATATTATCAACGATATATAGTCCAAGCCCCAGACCTTTGGTTTTATTTCCACCTTGTGTAAAGGGGGTTAGATAGTAACCAAAAGATTTAGTAAGTGGATCTCCTATATTTACAAACTTGATATTGTCTTCATTGACGATTATTGTTACGCTTTTATCAGGTGAATATTTGATAGCATTGTCTATCATATTTTTGACAGCCAAAGAGAATAGTTTAAAATCTACATTTAACTGCAAATCTTTGCTGATATGAAAGTAGATATTGTCTCTTTCGATCATAGCTAAATCAATCGCTTCATCAAATATATCTATAAGTCTGTAAGTGCCGATATTTGTAAGTTCTGTACCTGAAGTTATCCTCTCTATCGATGCAAATTCATTTATGGTAGCTTCAAGTCTTTCAAAGGCAGCTATAATGCGCTGTTTTTTCTTTTCATTTTCTTGCAGCATTTCTGCCGTGATACGTCCTTTTGTTATTGGTGTTTTTAGTTCATGCATTATATTTCTTAAAAAAAGTTGACGTGAGTGATTGAGTTTTTTTATGTGATTTACTGATTCGTAAAAGGCATTGGCGACTTCAGAGATTTCATCTGTGCCGCTGTAAGGTTTTGGGGTATCAAAGTTGCCCATGGCAAATTTATCTATCTGCTTTTTAAGTTTTTTTAAAGGGCGTATTTTTCTAATAGTCAATACATAAGCTGCTAAAATTATTAAAATCACAAATGTACAGATTATATTCATAACATCATATTTGTATGGTTTATACTCTTGATCTTTTAAAAGCATTGCATCGTATCCTGCAGGTATAATACTTAGATAGTTGTCTTTTTTGTATGCTATTATAGCGGCATTGCCTATATCGCTTTGTATGTATTCTAAAATTTCACCATTTTTCAAGATATAGCTTTTTAAAGGTTCTTCGATCACCTCTTCCATTTGGTAGTTTTTTACTATCTCTTCCATTTGTTGAACACTTGCCATGTTACGCATGTAACGCAGTGTTGTTGTTGCGATGACAGAGTATTTTGCATTTAGTTCCGCAGTGTATTTTTCTTTATCGTATTTTATTAAAAATAAAAAAGCTAAAGTTACACTTATGATAGATAAAAGAAAGATAAAAGTTATACTATAAAGGATGGATGATTTGAAATTTATCATTTAATGTATTTATATCCTATACCTCTTACAGCATGTATGTAACGAGGAAATTTTGGATCTTCGCCAAGCTTGTGTCTTATTCTGCCTACAATAACATCTATGCTTTTATTTGCACTCTCTTCATTTATCGCTTCGCAGTTGTATATAAGTTCTTCACGCGAAACAACTCCGCCTTCTTTTTTGATAAGGTAGGCGAGTATTTCATATTCGGCAGCCGTTAAGATAAGCTCATTGTCTTTAAAGGTTATGATTCTTTTGTCGTGGTTTACTATCAAATCACCCTTAATTTTTTCTACCGATAATTCGTTTCTAATCCCTTGCCGCCTTAAGTGACTTTTTATTCTAGCTTGCAGTTCCATTGGGTTGTACGGTTTTGGCAAATAATCATCTGCGCCGTTTTCTAATGCTGTTACTTTGTCTGTTATATCGTGTCTTGCCGATGAGATGATAATAGGGATATTGTGGCGTTTTCTTATCTCCTTGCAAACTTCAAGTCCGTCGAGTCCTGGTAGTGTCAAATCCAAAATCACTAAATCAAATTTTTCAATATCAAGTGTAGAAAGTCCTATATATGGTTCTTCTGCTATAGTTATATTCATGTCAAATTGCTCTAAATACTCTGTTAATATTTCAGCAAGTTCCGTATCGTCTTCAATCATTAGTATGTTAGTCATTTTATACCCGAGGTTTTAAAATTAGAAAATTATATCATAACAACCAAAAGATGGGATTTGCTCCCATCTTGTATTGATTTTTCATTTGATAGTTTACTGTATAACAAGAATAGTTATAAAACCACCTCTTGATATATAAACCGGTTTTTTGTTTTTTGGCGCTTTTTTCACAACGGTTTTTAGTTCGTCTATAGAGTTTATAGTATTTTCTCCAACTTGTATGATTATATCACCTACTCTAAAACCTGCTTTTTCACCTGCAGAATCTTCACTTACTTTTGTTACAAGAACACCTTTTATGTTTTTAGGAAGATTATATTTTGCGGGGTCTGTGATATTTTCGAGCGTCAGTCCCTCTATGATATCTCCGTCGCTTGAGGCTTTTTTAGTTATGGTATCGCCGTCAAGTTTATCAAGTTTTACACTGGTTGTGTAGATTTTATTGCTTCTTTCATAGGTGATTATAATTTTATCATTTGGATTTTTATCACCGATGGTGCTTCTAAGTTCGTTTGCATTTTTGATAAATTTATTATCTATTTTTATGACCAAATCACCCATTTTAAGTTTTGCTTTATCAGCAGCAGAATTTTCTTCTACGGTTGTAATCAAAGCCCCCTCTTTATTTGTGTAAATCTCTTTTAGCTCGCTTGTCAAATCGTCTATATTGACTCCAAGATAACCTCTTTCTATTTTACCGTTTGTAACAAGCGATGCAGCTATTTTTTTGACTGTATTTGATGGTATGGCAAAGCCTATGCCATTATTGTCGCCGCTTCTGGAAAGTATAGCGCTGTTTATACCAACAAGTGCACCGCGGCTGTCTATCAAGGCTCCGCCGGAATTTCCCGGATTTATTGAAGCATCTGTTTGAATAAAATTTGCATATTGATTTGGCATCACGCCGCTTTTATCTAAAGCAGAGATGATTCCTTGAGTTATTGTACTGCCGATACCAAAAGGATTTCCCAAAGCAAATACCACATCTCCTTCTTGTAAATTATCCGAATTGGCAAATGTGATGGCTTTTAGATTTTTTTCTTCTATTTTGATGACAGCAAGATCTGTTTTGGAGTCAAGTCCTATTACTTTTGCTTTATATTCTTTGTCGCTATTAGAAAGCGTTACTATTATTTCATCAGCACCATTTACGACATGATTATTTGTTATGATATATCCATTGCTTGATATGATGACACCAGAACCCAAAGAGGTTGATTTTTGCTTTTGAGGTTGTGAAAATGGCGAATTTTTGAAAAAATCTTTGAAAAACGGGTCATTAAACATAAAACTAAATTGTTTATTGCTGACTGTGACGGTTGACGTTGTAGCGATATTCACAACACTTTTTTTTGCATTTGCAACGGAGCTGTGATAAGAGAGTATAGCGTCTGTTTGTGCTGGAGATATCCTTTTGGTTGCATCCGGAGCTTGAATTATGTTAATACTTTCAGCATATACATATGAAAGTATCGTAGTTAAAAATAGTGATAAAAGAAATTTTTTCATGAAATTTTTCCTTTCAATAATGATAAATTAAGGTAGAAATTATAAAACATGTGCGGTAAATACACGGTAAATGTTTATATTTAAAATTGCATTATAAGTTTGAAGTTGATTGACATAGACTAAAGTTTTATGCTATTATTAGTATAAATATTTATGCTTAATAATATTATTGATACTTTTTATTGTAAAAGGAGAAAAACAGGTGAGCAAAAGTTTGTATGAAACTTTAGGTGTTAGTCAAAGCGCGTCTGCTGACGAGATAAAAAAGGCTTACAGAAGGCTTGCGAGAAAATATCACCCCGATATAAATAAAGAGGCGGGCGCGGAAGATAAATTTAAAGAGATAAATGCGGCTTACGAGATACTAAGCGATGAGAAAAAACGAAAACAGTATGATACTTACGGCGACAATATGTTCGGCGGTCAAAATTTCCACGATTTTGCAAATTCGCAGGGAGGCGCAGACCT
>JAIROK010000087.1 GCA_031257555.1 Campylobacteraceae bacterium
GCAAATTGATTATGAAAATTTGATAGACAGCATTACCCCAACCGACGTTTTAGACGAACTTAAAAACATAGTAAAAAATTCGCCTTCAACTTTATATATCATAACTTCGGAGGGAAACAAAAGCAAGTAGCCTCATAAAAGATTTAAGATTTGGTTATGGCGAAAAAAACTGATTTATGTTACCGTTTAAATGTGAAAAAAGCAGACAAGAATTTTTACCAGAAAAATGTTAGTTTACATCATATCTTGCTCTACTATCTTATTTCTAATCATAATAATATTCAATAGAAATTTTAGAATTTTTTTAGTTCAAAATAAACTATATATTTTAATGGTATTTTTGTATTGTATAATGTTGATAGCTATTTTTTGTTTTATCTCTATCGTTATTTATGATGATATAGATAGATGTCTTGACAAAGGCGATTCTTGGGATAAAGAGCATAATGTTTGTTTGTATTAAATATGGCGGATGGACATCAAAAGACCCTATAGATTTTGAGGGTGGAGATAGTAATCTGTACGGGTATGTACTTAATGAACCGGTGAAATAGATGATGGACAACAAAATACCAATCAACAAAAACATGCTCATATTAAACACAATGGTAAAAATTTTTGCACTGTAAATCAAGATGGTTCAAGTAGTCATAACAGCGATACAAATAAAATTAAAAACAAAAAACTTATAAAATATCTAAGAGATAAAGGATTTAATATTCAAGAGGATACAATTAAATTTAAAATGCTGCCTATTAGAAGACCTTTTATGATAATACCGTTACCAATATTAGAAGGCATTCTATATCCATTGGGTGAGGAAGCATAGGAGAAAAAATGGAAATATATAGCTATATTGAAGGGATAAAAGAACAAAAAAAATCTGATGAAGTTGCACTGATAGTCAATTTTGACGAACTTTTAAAATTTAAGGAGTTTATAGATTTTTGCATAGAAGGTATGAAAACAAATGATAAATTCAGCCATGAACATTTTAGTGATTTTTTGCAATATAAAAAACAGTATAAAGCAAAAAATAATGTTGATGTTATCATTTCTAAAAAATATAATGTGTGATATATGACATGAAGATGATGATGGCTGCATATGGTCAAAAGATTAAGAGATTAACATGAATGCAAATATTCCTATATTAAAGCCTGTTAATTTTGATTTTAGAGAAATTTTTATTGTAAATTCATCAAATGATATTGATGAATATCTCGACATTATAACTAAAGTATATCCAAATAAAATTTTGGATATTTTTGAACATATTTTAGATAAATCGGATCCACAAATAGAGTTATTAAACAATGAATATTTTAGATTATCCCAAGAGTATAAATATCTAAATTTTGCTGAAGAAGTTTTTAATTTAAATGATAAAAAATGTTATGTAAATATTATATTTGAAAAAATAGTTATCTATCGTTTAATTATATATTATGCAAATTAGACGAGATTGACAAATATATGCTATTGCATCAGATAGTGTCATTTTGCAATAAAAACCACAAAAAATTTTTCAATAGGCGATGTAAACTTGTTAAAAATGGTATACTAAGGGAATATTGGCAATACAATCTATATTTTGACAAAATCCCTTTATTAATAACTGGCAATTTTAACTTATCTCTACCTACTTGTATATAAATATGAAAGAAATATAAAAATGTATGAAAAGATTGCAAATAAATGCAATCTTCATCTTAGATAATGATTTTTGTATATTTAGCATACGATATAGATGACAGAACCAAGATATTTGACAATACAAACTATGTATATAACACAGACGGATATCTAATCTCAAAAATAGACAATGAAGGAAAAACAACATATACATAGAATGAGTTATATAAATAACAGTTTTGAAAATATGATAAACGATACAAAATATCAAAAAATATATAATTATAAAAAATCTTCAATAAAAATTATATGTGAACTATACACGATAAAAACAACTAAAATAACGAACTAATAAATAAAAAAAATAAACAATGTTGCACTTTTGCAATTCTTATATCGTCTCTTTTATACTCTCTTCTAACTTATTTTGAGGTGTGAGTCCAAGATACTTATCGGTGAGTCTGCCGTTTTTATCGTATATATAAAACACAGGTACACCGTAAATACCTCCTACTGCGCGTGAGAGATAATCTACGGATTTGGCATCTGATATAACTTTAAATCTTATGTTATAATTTTTGAGTAATTTTATATCGTTATCAAACCCCAGACTTCCGCCCATAACACCGATAACTTTAAAATTTTCTGCATATTTTTCATCAAAAAAGTTTATGTACGCTATCGCCTCTTTGCAAGCGCCGCAGTCACTTGAGAAGAAAAAAAGCATAAAAGGTCTGTTGTCTTCTAACGCAAGCGTTTTATTTGAAGCTGAAAATATAGTTTTGATGGGAGTTTGGCTATTTAAAGCTATATGATTTTTTTTGCCGATGTCTATTGAACAAGAATTAAAAACAACAGCCAAAACAGCCAAAAAAACTATCTTTTTCATAAGATTTCCAAAATCTTCTCTCTGCTTTTTTCCCATGAAGACATACCAAAAATCTTGTGTTTTACTATGCCGTCTTTATTGATGATAAACATCGTCGGCACAACGACAACGCCGTATCTTTTTTTACTGATATCAAGGTCGTCTTTTAAAAGTGCAAAGTCTATTTTGTACTCATTTTGAAAAGCCTTTATATCTTCTATGGAGTTATACGAATTTATGCCGATAACCGCCAAATCATCTTTATATTCATCTTGAAGTTCTTGGAGCTTTGGCATCTCCATCATGCAGTGATGACAACCCTTCTCCCAAAATCTGATAACGATAACCTTATCTTTAAACTCATCAAGTTTTACGCTTTTGCCATTTATATCTTTAGCTGAAATTTCCGGCGCTTTTTCACCGTTTTTAACGCCCTCATTTGCTTGAATAAATATCGGTAAAAGCACAAGGGAAGCTGCGAAAATAATCTTTTTTATCATGAATGTCCTTTATTTTTTATTGTATTCTATTTTTCCGTGATGAAGATGTATTATCCTGTCTCCAAGCTCTCCTAATTCGGGATTGTGAGTGATAACAATGACGGTTTTCCCCTCATCTCTTAGCTTTCCAAGCAACTCAAAAATAACCCTCTCATTCTCTTCGTCCAAATTTCCCGTAGGCTCATCTGCCAACAAAATCTCCGGATTGTTTATAAGTGCCCTTGCTATGCAAAGCCTTTGTTGTTCTCCGCCCGAAAGCTCTGAGGGACGATGGGTCAAACGATGCGAAAGCCCTACTTTAGCCAAAACAGCCTTTGCGTCTTCTTCATCTGTCGAGCTATGATAATATTGCGCCAACATCACATTTTCAAGAGCCGTAAGGTAAGGTATCAAGTGAAATTGCTGAAAAACAAGTCCTATCTTTTCTCGGCGAAAAACCAACTGCTGTGCTTCATTGAGCTTGCTTGCGTCGATACCCTCCAAAAGATATGTACCATTTGTGGGCGTATCCATCAAAGACAGTATATTAAGAAGCGTTGTTTTGCCCGAACCCGACGGTCCCATGATACTTACCCACTCTCCGTTTTTTATGGTGATATTTATCCCCTCAAGCGCGCTTACATCGCCAAAACATTTTTCTATATCTTTTAACTCTACAACTATTGACATTTATTCTCCTCTCAATATATCGGCTACTTTTATGTTAAGTGATTTTTTTATAGGATAGTAAGACGCGCAGGCGGCAGAAAAGAGCGATATTAAAACCGCTATCGGAACAGATAAAAATCTAAAGTCTATTCCCGAACCAAATATCGCAATACCAAGCGCTTGAGAAAGCAAAAATCCGCCGAATGCCCCTATCAATGAAGCCGCAAAAGTTATCATAAAAGTTTCCACTCCAAAGAGAACCGCTATACTTTTTCTTGATGCTCCTAACGCCCTTAAAAGCGCTATCTCTTTTACTCTTGAAAAGATAATAGAACTAAGGGTGGTATTTACGCACATTGATGTTATAACTAAAACCGTAAAAGCTACAAGCGCCATAAGCAGTTTTATCTTATCAAGTATCAATCCTTCCGAGTGTGAAATTCTAGCCAAAGGTTTTGCATTTAACTTATCATCGCTTACCGTCTCGCCAAGAGATGTTAATGTGTCAAAATCACCAAGCACGACAGCTTCTGCAAAATTTATATAACCGTCTTTATCCAATATCTTTTGAGCAAGCGGTAAAGAGACAAATAAGATATTATCTTCGGCTTCACCTGTGGAAATTATCCCTTTTATCTTCACTTTTGCGCTGTTTTTGCTGTTTTCACTGTTGATAATATCAACGTCAGAGCCAACTTTAAGCTCCATTTTTTTAGCCAAATCTATACCGACAAGCGCATTTCTCTCATCAAAATCCACATTTATGTAAGAGCCGTCTCTTACTTCCAAAAATGGTTTTGCTTTTTTCATCTGCGCAAAATCAACGCCAGCTATTACGCTGTTTCCAAGACTTAAACGAGCCATGCCGTAAAGATAAGGCGAAACACCCAAAAGTGAATTTTTATCTATCTTTGAAACAGCGCTCGAATAATCTTCAAATAATATATGAGAGCTGCTTTTGCTTGTCATGATGAAGTTAGCGCCGTAAGCTTTTAGCTCTCTATTCATTTTAAATTCTATATCAAAATATATATTTGTAAACGCAGCGGTTATCGCCGAACCTAAAACTACAGATATAAATATGATAGATACCCTAACGGAACTAAAAGACAAACTTTTGAATATTACTTTTAGAAAAAAGCCGATACCTCTTCTATTTTCTACCATAAAGCACCTCTGCAGGCAGTAAATTTATCACATTTTTTATAGGCATCAGCGAACCTATAACGGCTATCAAAAGAGCAAAAAGTATAGTTATAGGCATAATAATCCAGCTTATCGCTATAGTATGAGAAAATATCAAAAACGCCATCAATATGGATATCGCATACCCAAAAAGCGCTCCGGCAATTCCTGCGAAAAAAGCCACTATCAAAGATTCAAATAAAAACAGCATATAAATCGACACATTATCTGCTCCAAGAGCTTTTAAAAGTCCTATCTCTTTTTTTCTTCTGTGAATTTCCGAAGCCATCAAAGACGCTATACCGATAGACGCTGCTATAAGCGCCAAAATACTGACTATACCCATCAAAGATTGTATTTTTTTTACTATCTGGCTTTCACCTTCGCTTGTTTTCATAAGTGCTTTAGCGCTTGCGTCTTTATACTCTTCTTCTATTTGATATGCTATGGAGCCCACATACGCGGAGCAATACCACTTATCATGTTCGACAGCGTTCAAAGCGTCCACATTGCGCCTTGCTTTTACGGAGAGGTCGTCTTCTGGTATAGTAAGAGCCGAAACTTCTATCCATGATATTTTGCCCTCTTTGTTTAAAAGTTCATTTGCAAGTTTAAGCGACATAATAATCTTATCGTCGGCATTTTCACTGCCGCTCACGATGCCTTTTATTTTAAATACTTTTCCATCTATGGCTATATCATCGGATAACTTTAACTCTCTTTTTTTTGCCAAACTTTCACCTATCAATACGGTGTCGGTTGAGTCATCCTCTATCCACTCGCCATCAATTTTCCAAAACGGATAGAGCGTTTTTACTCCCGTAAAAAAATCCTCATCTTCAAGAACTATTTTTTTATTAAAATATGTTCCGGCTATGTCAAGTTCTACGCCCTCTTCTATTTTCACTTTGCCTTCTAAAAACGGAGTGAAAGAGACGATATTATTTCGCCAAAATATATTTTTTATGCTTGATATGTATGCCTCGTCAAGATAAACTTCATTTTGCAGCGGCTTAAACTCTTCTCCTCCCACATCAAAGTTCAAACTTCCGCCGCGCGGCAATACTATGATGTTAGAGCCGTAATTTCTCAACTCTTTTGCCATTTTATCGCCTATCCCAAGCGTAATATTTAACATGGAAGATATAAGCATGGAGGCTAAAAAAATAGTGAAAAATGCTAACAGTTTTTGAGTTTTATTGCCAAATATCGCGCTTTTTATTATCTTAAATTCCATCATTTTCACCATCTTTCAATGCTACAAATCCCTGCGCCCTCCAATAAGTTTGCTTAAAGTCCACAGCATATTTTGTTGTATTTCTCATAAACTCTTTATAATTTTCCTCTGTTTCAAAAAAGTATGTTTTTCCGCCGTACACATAACTAAAAGGCGCTTTTAGATTAATAATTTTTTTGCCGCTTACGGGGTCTGTTACCTCTTTTTCTACTATTTCATTAAAATAATTTACACCTTTTTCGATGGTATCAAGTTTTATGGTTATATATTCTCCGTCAAATTCGTAAGGAAACGGTATCGGATTGCACCCGCCCTCTTTTCCTACCGACGGCAGAAAAATCCTTACATTGCAAGAGATACATATAAGTTCGTCGCCGTTTTTGATATATCCCATATCTCCGCAAATCATGCAAGCATCAAACACTGCAACGGGCGAAACTTTGTCGGGAAATCTATTGAGAGCAAAAAATCTTATCTTATTTCCGGCATCTGTTATATATGCAAATCTGTGCAGTTTATTGTCTTTCAATAATTCAACAGATATTTTAAATTCGCCATCTACAGGTTCAAGTATTTTTGGCTGCGAAATTTTAGGCGGTTTTGAAGCGTAAAAATCATAATAAACAGTTATAGCATTTATTATGATAAGTACGGCAAAAACAGATTTTGATACGTTGAATATATTTTGTATTGAAGCTTTGGTTTTTCTAAATGCGATACTTCCAACAATGCTTTTTTGCGGTAATTTTGGCAAAGCTCTCAAATAAACCGCAATCAGACAAAGGGTTAAAAACGAGTATATATACGGAAAATAGGAGCCGTAGTAGATAAATTTGGCTACTATGGACAAAAATATCTCATGTGTATTTAAAACTCCAAAACGCATGAGTTCCAACGCGCTGTCTGCAAGAAGTTTTAGATTGAGTAAGGCAGTCATTGTAAAAATAAAAAATGCAACGGTTTTGTTTGAAACTTTTGAAGCCGCACGCTTTAAGAAAAGATATAAAAGTATTAAAAGAAAAAACCCTAAAAGCGTAAAACCAAAAGAGATGATAGACAGCGTATCCAAAAGCTCGCCACTAAAGAGTTTAAAGTCATACGATAAAACTCTGTAATATATATGAAAACAAAAAATCAGCAGTGAGACGATAACTATTTTTAAGATTCTTATACGCAGTAAAAAAATAAAAAATAAAAATATTAATAAAAAACTCGCCAAAGAGTAACTTACAACTTTAAGTTCGTTTACAAGTAAAAAGTCATTTGCGATTTTAAAAAAAGCAGATGCTGTGATGATGCCCGCAAAAGTACCGATAAAAAAATCTTTTACTGATATTTTTTTATTCCAGAGGGCAAGATAGATAACAATTCCAAGATAAGCTTGTATGATGTGAAAAAAATAAACAGACATGAAAAAACCTAAATTTTTTTAAAAACTTTTATTATACAGTCAAAAAAGTAAATATATCTATAAGCAAAGAGGGCATTTCTCTTTGCTTATATTGTGAATTATTTAATACCTGTATATTTGAAATCAAATTCAACTGAAAAAGGCTCAAACCATTTGCCAACGCCCGTAGCTTTGTCGGCATGGCGTCCAAAACCTTGTTTTGACGGATTTTGGATAGTATATTTTACATGATAGTTACCTACGCCCAACATTTTGATATTTGCTCCATAGTGCGGACCGTCAACTGCCACCATAGGCATGAATGTTCCGCTTTTTTTAGCGCCCGTATCTTTATTTGTCAACTCATAAGAAACAGCAAGATAAGGTATCCATTCGCCGTCGCCAAAACCATTTTGATTGCCCTCTATAGCGTGAATATCAGCTTCCAAGTGGATATCAGCCTTTGATGGAGCCAAGTCAATGCCTTTTGGTTCCATATCAATAGGCGCAAGATAAACAGCAGCGATTAGCATGTTATTTATCTCTACCTCTTCCCCGATGGGAAACTCTTTGAATTCGTCTGCCGCGCTGGCATTCAAAACAAAAACAGTAGCTGAAGCTACAAACAATTTAGTCAACATTTTGACCATATTCTCTCTCCTTGTTAAGATATGTTTTATTAAAATTCTAAAACCAAATTTATATTATTTTTTCTGTATGTGATTTCTGCCTCCTCGTTTTTGATGTGCTTCACTGCTTTTCGCAGTTCTTCTTCTTATCAATATAGTTCCCGCAATAATTCCAAAAATCAACACTGTTTGAGGCAGCAAACTTTCTATATAAGGATAGATTCCAAGCCAAGTTATCGTCGGAAGTCCTTCTATGATTGTAGGTTCTATGATTTTGCCCTCAACAAGTTCCATAATACCTTTTCCCGTAAAAACCACAGACATGTAAAAGATAATAGCGCTTGTTATGACAAAAAACGGTTTTATAGGTATCCTAACCGCTCCTGCTCTAAGGAAGAAAAATAAAATCACAAGCAGTACCGCACCCACAGCAAAACCCATTGCTATTGCGCTGTATCCAAGCGTATTTTTCGCATCAAACAGCAATGCTTGATAAAACAGCACAGTCTCCGCACCTTCTCTGTAAACTGCTAAAAATACGGTAAACCAAAGCGCTTTTGCCGAACCGCTGCTAATAGAATCTTTCACTTTTCCGGTTATATACTGCGACCATTTTTTTGCATGAGCATTTGATAAGAGCCAAAATCCGACATAAAACAGCAGTCCCACAGCTACAAGCATGGTTATACCCTCTAACATCTCTGCCGATTCGCCTGAAACGTTAAATAGATAATTCATAACAAAAGCGGTTACAAAACTAAGTCCTATCGCACTCCAAAAAGAGCTGTGCACTACAGACCCCAGCTTTTTCTCATTTCCGCTTTTAACAAGATATGCGATAACCGCCGCAATAATTATCAATGCCTCCGCGCCCTCTCTTAATATAATAATCAAAGAGTAGATAAACAGCGACCATGGAGTTGAAGAACTTGAGAGTTTCTGCGCGCCCTGCTCTACTTGAGCATATAGTTTTTGTAAGGCTTCTTCGATTTTATCTATGCTTCCGCCGCTTTTCATGATAGCTACTATCTCGCTGAAAGTTCCCTCTATGACCGTTTTTAACGTACCGTCGATGGCTCCTACCCTGACTTCCATTCCGCTTGCTTCAAATATATCAAAGTAAGCATTTTGAACAAGACTCATAGCTTTTTTAACATCTCCGTTTCTATAAGTATCAAGAGCCTTTTCGCCTTCGGCTTTAATATTTGCCAATACTTCAAAATAGTCTTGAGACGGTATCTCCTCTTCTGCTATCTCTACATCAACAACGGCAAGTTCGGCAGCGCTTGCAGGAAGCTGACCTAACGCCAAATAGATATTATTTTTTAATTTTAGGATATCGCTTTGCAAAGTTGATATGTCATCTAAAGAGTCTATGCTTATGATGATTCGTCTCATCTCATTTTGTATCTGTCCGTCTCTTGCTTGTGAAAGATGTTTTCTAATGGCAACTTCCATCATGCCGTTTCTGTAGTCTTCAAACTGCGCTGATCTTATAATCTCTTTTGCTCTGTTTTTATCTCCAAGCGCAAAAGCTTCGATACCTTTATCAAATTTTTCTTCTATATTGTCATACAAAGTCTGCCATCTTATATCAAGATCTTGTAAAGCTTGAGCGCTTTGTGCCGTATCGCTGCTCTCTTCAGCTACTATCACAACGCCGCTTTGAAGCTTTGGCAGTACCTCGTCCATATCGGCGTTTAAGCTGTCAATGTTAGCTCTAACTTCAGACATTGCCGCGCCGTTTTTAATCAAATTTCTGATTTTTGTAAATTTTCGCTCCATATTCCAAGCTTTTTTGCTTGAAACATTTATTCTTACAGGACCTTCAAGATTTTCAAAAAGTTCAAAATATGCACTTTGAGCAACTTCTTGCGCCTCATCTTGTTTGCCCTCTTCATACAATCTAACACTACTCTCGAACCTATCTTTTACCCTGTTTACCAAGTCTTGGTAGTCATAATCCCTCGCACATAAAAATATGGGAAATATAAGCAAAATAGACAAAAGCCAAACTGTTTTTTTCATCAATTATCCTCCAAAGACTAAACAATGATATTTGTTATCAATAATATAAATAAAGTAGAGAATTTTATACTTTATAAGCTTTATAAATAATAAAAAAATAATCATTATCAGTATAATGTCTTTTATGATAATCAATAAGCTTTTAAAATGATAATTATAAATTTGCTCTTACAGCGTAAGATATGCCGCTAATTTTACATCTCTTTTTGATTTGTCAAAAATTGCAGGTAATCGCTTATATTGATGAGTGAAAATGTAACCAAAAATATCATAAGTCCCGGAAAAAAGCTAATCCACCAAGCCACATCTATGACCTCTTTGCCCTCGGATATGATATTTCCCCAGCTTATATCAGGCGGCATGACGCCGATTCCTAAAAAGCTAAGACCGCTTTCTGCCAATATCGCTCCGCTTAGCGAAAATGTAAAACTTATAAAAAAAAT
>JAIROK010000100.1 GCA_031257555.1 Campylobacteraceae bacterium
ACTCTTCGCCCTCTTTTAAAGACGATTCAGCGGCAATGCCAAGTGAAGCCATTGCTTGATACATAGCGACAATGCCTGCACTCTTACCGATGATATTCAGCGCTTGTCGTCTTGTTAGCCCCGAACTGCTATCCATTTGTTGCCTCCTGTGGAATTTTTAGACTAATTGCCGTAATCGGCAAGTTGTTATGGAGGAAATTATATTACGGATTCTTTTTATTTGTTGTTTATTTTTTAAGCAATATAAAGATTATTTGTTATGCTTTATTATGGTTATAATACAACCTATAAAATTTTACTTAATTTGAAAAGTCTTTGAAAGAGATTGAGTCAAGAGTATCTTTGAGCAGGTTGAAACAGGCAATGATTTATACTATTATATGATAAATAACAAAGATATTCAGACATAATTATATTAAGGGCGGTTTGACTTTTAGTAAATTGGGCTTTAGTACCAAATGCCGTATATAGAGGGATTATTGAAACAAAAAAGCTTTGTTTATAGTTTTTTTGATATAATACTCCTCTTTAAAATTCAAAGAAAGGAGATTTATACGATGGCTCTTTATGACAGAGATTATGCAAATGGGCAGACAAGAGACACTGACTTAGGATATGGACAAAGAGAAGGTACGCTTTCACTTTTTATAAAAAAGACTTATCAGCTTTTTGCAGCTTCACTTTTGGCAGGAAGTGTCGGAGCATACGTGGGTATGGACTTTGCTTACCAGCTTTTGCAATATAAATGGGTGCTTTTTGCAGTAGAAATTGCTCTTTTGATAGGATTGATATTTGCAAAACGCAAAGCAGGATTAAACTATGTGCTGTTGTTTGCATTCACATTTGTGAGCGGCTTAACGCTCTCACCGATAATTGAAGTATTTTCAAGTTCAAAAGGTGGAGTAGGCATTGTAGTAAATGCTTTTATATTAACTACGGTAGCTTTTGGCAGTTTAAGCATTTTTGCCATGAACACAAAAAGAAATTTCAGCTCTTTGGGTAAGTTTTTACTCATATCGCTGATAGTTTTGATAGTAGCTTCTATCATCAACATATTTACGGCAAGCCCGCTTTTATATACGATTATTTCAGCCGCAGGCGCTATACTGTTTAGCATTTACATTCTTTATGATACGCAAAATATCATCAAAGGCGCTTATGAAACCCCGATAGAAGGAGCTATAGCTCTTTATCTTGATTTTCTAAATCTTTTTATATTTATTTTAAGACTTTTAGGAATTTTCAGCAGCGACGATTAAAATATAGACGGGAATTCCCGTCTATATCTATTTATAAAGCTTTACAAGCACTGACTTTTTTAACAATTTCAAATTTATTTTATCACCGCAAAATGCGATAAAATGATAGGCTTGATTATCAAATGTTTTGCATAATAGTTGCAATAGCACCTTAAGTTTCTTTTGATACAATATTTTTTTAAAAAACAATCAAAGAAACGTACATGTGTAAAAATTTACCAACCCCAATTTTGCGCTTGGTTGATGCCAACCTCAACCGTCTAAGAGAAGGTATTCGCGTAGTTGAGGATATAAGGCGTTACTGTTTTGATGATGAAACTACCTCAAAGATACTAAAAGAATTGCGCCATAAAGCAAGAGTTGAGCCTTATCTTGCTCTTTTAAAAACTCGTGATATTGAAAATGACGTATTAAAAACTACCACAAAAAGCGAGTCTTCGAGAGAAGATTTAAACTCCATACAAATAGCAAACACTAAAAGAGCTCAAGAAAGTGCGAGAGTACTTGAAGAGATATTAAAACTCTACGATATTAAAGAGGCGCAAAACTTTAAAGAGATAAGATACAATCTTTACGCAATAGAGAAAAAAATCTACTCATAAAATTCAAAACAAACACGGCATATTGGAAACTTAAAAGGTCAGATTAAAAACAGCTGTGATAACATTTTTCACAAAGTTAAGGAGAGGCAATGGGTAGTGTACTTGAAATTATTTTAGCCGTATTAATTATTTTGTTTATATATATTTTATTTGTAAAAGCAGCAAAGCCAATTTATAATTTGAACGAATGGAGCGGACGGCTTTGGCAATGGGCTGAAGATAATGGTATAAGCAGGCGTAAACTTCCAAGATATGAGGAGAATATCGCCGAATTAAAAGAGCTTAATATCTCGTTTCGTAATTTAAAAGATATTCCAAGCGAACTTTGCAACGTTACAAGCTTGACAAAACTTATAGCAAGTGAAAATAGATTGTTTTCGATTCCAAAAGAGATTGGAAATTTGATAAATTTAAAAGAACTTGACCTCTCAAATAATTTATTGGTCTTGCTTCCCGATGAGATAACAAACCTAAATCTTGATAGTTTTTTTATAAATGGTAATCCCAATTTAGTCTTAACAAAAAACCAAGAAAAGTGGATAAAAAACATTAAAGAAGTTAAAATTTGACATATTCTTGAATCTTAAGTTTTGTTTGTCATTCAAAAAGCTTCACATGGTTAAGCTATTTCATGTAAAAAATGCCAAACTGTATCCAAAGAGTAGTTTTTAACATTATTTTAATATCATTTTGGTAGAATAATGCTCCTCATTATGAAAGCAATTATCTAAATTAAACATTTGAGGATATTTTTATGAAGGATTTTTATGGCTGAATTTCTTTTTGTATTTCAATTTATCTTAGCGTTTGTTATAACTGTTGCTGTTTTACTGCAAAAAAGCTCTTCCATAGGTCTTGGTGCATACAGCGGTAGTAATGAGTCTATTTTCGGCGCTAAGGGTCCGGGCGGATTTTTAGCAAAATTTACATTTGCTGCGGGTGTTATTTTTATACTCAATACTCTGTCACTGCTTTATCTATACAATAAACAAGAGAGCAAATCCCTTATAGAGTCTTTGCCTTCCGTACCCGCTCAAACTCCTTTAGCTCCTGTTGTACCGATTGTACCTGTGGATTCAAATAATACAAAATAGATGAAATTTTTACTGCTTTTTTGCGTGAGCGCTTTTTATCTCTTCGCAGACGCTCACATTCTTATCTATCACAGGTTTAACGATGATAGATATCCGTCTACAAATACGCCAAACAGCGAATTAAAAAAGCAATTTACATATCTTAAAGACAACAATTACACTGTAGTACCCTTAAAAGCAATTGCAGATAAGCTAAATGCCAATGAAAGCATTCCTGATAAATGGGTAGCTATCGCAATAGATGACGGATATAAAAGTTTTTTAAATGCTTTGGAGATTTTTAAAGAATTCGAATATCCTTTTAGTATATTTGTATATGTACAGGCAACCGAACAAAATTATCCCGATTTTATGACATGGAAAGAACTTAAAAGCTTGGAAGAGTTTAACGGGAGTTTGGAATTTCACTCTTATGCCCACCCTCATTCGACAAAACTTGATAAAGAAAATTTGAGAAAAGATTTTGAAAAAGGGTTGGAGATTTTTAAAAAAAGAGTAGGTTATATGCCAAATTTTTACTCCTATCCTTATGGTGAATTTAATGAAAATGTCAAGGATATAGCAAAAGAGTTTGGTTTTAGCGCGATACTTAACCAAAATAATGGTGCTGTTGACAGCAGCAGCGATGTTTATGATTTGGACAGATTGGCTGTTGTAGGAAAGTCGAATTTGAAAACTCTTTTGTCTTTTGAGACTTTGCAAGTTGAATGGCAAGAGCCAAAATCATTCCCAAAAGACAGTAATCTTACTAAAGTAAATGTGAAAATAGCTTCAAATGCAACTAAAGCAAAACTCTATATAACAGATATTGGCTGGAGAGATATAGATATAAAAGATGGTATAATCGATGAAAATATAGGGCAAAAGCTAACCAGTAAAAGAACAAGAATAATCTTAAAATTAGGCAACAAAACCTCGACAAAAATTATAGTAAAGGATTAACATGGCATTAGATGAAGTTTATAAGTTTGAAAAAGAGCATATGTCAAAAAGCATAGAATCTTTAAAGCGTGATTTTCAAACGCTAAGAAGCGGCAAAGTAAATATCTCTATTTTGGATAATATATACGTAAACTATTATGGTACTCCAACAGCTTTAAATCAAGTAGCCTCTATTATGGCAGTTGATGCTGTCACTATAAGCATCTCACCGTGGGAAAAAAAGATATTAAGAGATATAGAAAGAGCTATAGCAGAAGCCAATATCGGAGTAAATCCAAATAATGATGGCGAGAGCGTCAAGCTATATTTCCCGCCTATGACAGTAGAGCAAAGGCAAGAAAATGCTAAACATGCCAAAGCCATGGGAGAAAAAGCCAAAATAGCAATACGAAATATTCGCAAAGAAGCCAATGACAAGATAAAAAAACTTGAAAAAGATAAAATTTTAAGTGAAGATCTGGTAAAGAAAGGCGAAAGTGAAGTACAAAAAATAACCGATGACTTCATAAAATTAGTAGACGATATTGTAAAACAAAAAGAAAGCGAGCTTTTGAAAGTATAATTATGGATATAGAAAAAATTTATAAAGCCGCAAATGCCTATCTTGAAGGGCATTTTTTACTTTCAAGCGGTAAGCATTCAAGATTTTATCTTCAAAGCGCTAAAGTTTTGGAAGACCCTAAAGTTGCCGCTAAACTTGCAGATGAGTTAGCAAAGCTTATAAATGGGGCAAATATAAAAGCTGGGAGCGTATGCGCACCTGCCCTTGGCGGAATCTTAGCCGGATATGAACTTGCGCGCGCGCTTGAATTACGCTCCATATTCACAGAAAGAGTTGACGGTAAAATGGCTTTAAGACGCGGTTTTAGCATTGCAAAAGGCGAAAAATTTATTATTTGTGAAGATATCATAACAACAGGTGGTTCGGCACTTGAATCTGCCCGCATCATAACAGAACTCGGAGGCGAAGTAGTAGCATTTGCCGCACTTGCAAACAGAGGATTTTGTGTTAGATACGGCAGCAACAAATCTGCAAAGCCTACATGTAAACTGCCAAATGATATACCGTTTTTTGCACTTGAGGATTTTGAATTTGAAGTTTTTGAGCCAAGCGAATGTCCTATGTGCAAAAACGGAAGCAAAGCCATTAAGCCCGGAAGCAGAGGAAATTAAGGCATAGTGTGCGCTGGAGAGACGTTAAACGAAACAAAATAGCAAAAAAAGAGCAGCAAATACAAGTGTCTGCTTTTATACTAAAAAGAGCAAAAGCTTTTTTGGTAGATATGTTTATGATAAATATGCCGATTTTGTATATAACTACTTATTTAATTTTAGATGGAAAAGAAAATTTTCAGCAAAATTCTATAGCTATATTTGCATGCACAATGTTATTTGGTTTGATAATCTCTTTATTGCTTTCAAAGTTTGCCCAAACCCCCGGATACAAAGCGTATGAGATAAAACTTGTCGATACAAAAACAGGTGAAACGGTTAGTTTTTTCAGATGTTTTCTAAGGTTTTTGTACTTTATCGTCTCTGGTTTTACTTTGATAGGTTTATTTTTATGTTTTTTTAGAAAAGACGGTAAAAATCTGCACGACTTACTCTCAAACACAATAGTAATTAATAAATAAAATATTTTAAATAAACTATTTATTATTTAAAATTTGATAGAATAGACAACTTTTTCTTGGAGAGTTGAATTGAGATTATTGCTCATTGCTGTTTTATTGTTGTTATTCGGAGGTTGCGCAAATAAAAATGCACCCTCTGCGCCAGACTTGCAAGATGAAGATATCGATGAGTTTGAGCAGGAATTTTTAGCTTCAAGCAGTAATGATTTTGATCCGCTTGAGGGATACAACAGAGCGATGACAAAATTTAACAATGCCGTGATGATTAACGTTGCCTCCCCTGTAGCACAAGGATACAAAAAAATTGTTCCAAAAGGCGCAAGAAGTTCTATTGGCAATTTTTTTGACAATCTCATGTTTCCGGTGCGTTTTGTAAATAATCTTTTGCAGGGCAAAATAACAAATGCATTCAGTGAGGGCGGCAGATTTATTATCAATACAACTGTAGGTTTTTTGGGTTTTGCAAATGTTGCAACAGATGTTTATAAGATAGAAGAATACAATGAAGACTTTAGTCAAACCTTGGGCGTTTGGGGAATTCCAAGCGGTCCTCATATAGTATTGCCTCTTTTGGGACCTTCAAACGTCAGAGACTTTAGCAGTATATTTGTGGACAGTTTGTTGTCTCCTTCAACATATTCTGGTAAAATTCTCAATAATTACGAAAACGTCGGTTTAACATCATTGAGAGTAGCAAACAGTATGCCCGAAATGGTTGATATGTATAAAACAATAACAAAAGACGCGATAGACCTCTATCCGCTTTTGAAAAACATGTACGAACAGCGAAAAGAAACGCTCATAAAAGAGTAGTTCATGCAAGGAGAAAATATGATACTCAAAACGATTGCCACATTGGTATTTACCGGCACACTCGCATTTGGAATTACACAAAGTGAAATAGACACAAAAATAAAAGCAGATTTGGATGCGGTAGTGAAAATGCTGCAGAATAACATTTCGGATATCAGCCAAAAATCACAAAAAATATTTTCTGTTTTTGAAGATGTATTTGATTTTGAACAGATGGCAAAAAATTGTCTTGGTAAACAACAATGGAATGCGCTTGACGAAAAGCAGCAAAAAGAGTTTATAGATAAGTTTGTGAAAAGATTGAAAGAATCTTATGCTGAAAAACTGAAATTTTATACAAATCAAAAAATTGAGCTTGAAAAATCAACACAAACTTCCCCTACAAGAATACAGCTTCCTATGTTTTTATTGGATTCTGATGGAAAAAGATACGATGTAGTCTATAAATTCTACGATACAAAACAAACTAAAGGCTGGCTCATATATGATGTAGACATATTGGGTGTAAGCATAACTCAAACTTACAGGAGCCAATTTGAAGGTGTTTTGAAAAACGGCTCTTTTGAAAACTTGATAAAAAAAATAGAATCCATAGATATAGCACAACAATAGATGCTTATTAAAAAACTTTATGCTGATTATATATTGGCTTATCCGATACAGATATTGGCGGCTTTGTTAATTGGAATTTTTCTGCTTGGATTTGGGGCAACAAAACTTGAAGTAGACGCTTCTGCCGAAACGCTTTTGCTGGAAGATGATGCTGATTTGCAATTTATGCGGGAGGTTTCATCAAGATATCCATCAGGACTTGATATGCTAATCATATCATTTGCTCCAAAAAACGACCTGCTTTCCGGTGAATCATTGCAAGCTATAGAAAAAATATCGAATGAGCTGAAAAAACTTGAGCGCGTTGACTCTATTACCAATATTCTGGAAGTTCCTTTGCTTGAAAATGGTTCCGGTTCCATAAAAGAGCTTGTAGATAATATAGTAACCCTAAAATCGCCTAATGTAAATTTGGAAAAAGCACGCGAAGAGTTTTTAACAAGTGCGATATACAGCCAAAATCTTGTCAGTAAAGATTTAAAAACCACATCTATAATTGTCATGTTAAAACCTGACAGCACCTATGCACATCTGCTTCAAAAAAGAAATGACGCAAAAACCAAAGAAGAGCTTGCATCAGCCTCGAAAGAGTTCAAAATATACAGAGATGATTTGCGTCTTAGAGAGCATAAACTAATATATGATTTGCGAGAAATACTAAAAAACAATAAAGATGCCGGAGAATTATTTCTGGGCGGCGTAAATATGATAGCTGTTGATATGATAACTTTTGTAAAAAATGACCTTATGTATTTTGGTATAGCTCTGTTTTTACTATTTATCTTTGCTTTATGGCTTATTTTCAGACAACTTCGCTGGATTGTACTTCCGCTTTTGATATGCGTTTTAAGCATTATAGCAACAACCGGCATTTTAGGATTTTTTGGCTGGGAAGTTACGGTTATCTCATCAAACTTTATAGCTTTGCAGCTTATTTTAACAATATCTATAGTTTTGCATCTTACCGTAAGATATCGCGAGCTTGCCATAAAATACATGCAGGCAAAACAGAAAAAGTTAATTTTAGTAGCGGTTTTATCAAAATTAAATCCATCTTTCTTTGCGGTTTTCACTACCATAATAGGGTTTTTATCATTAATACTTTCAAACATAAAACCTGTCATAAGCTTTGGCTGGATGATGGCAAGCGGCATAAGCTTATCATTGATTATCGCTTTTGTAGCATTTCCTACCATCTTGATGCTTTTACCCAAAAAAACGCTCTATACAAAATTTGAAAAAGAGTTTGCATTTTCATCATTTTGTGCAAAAATAGTCCACAAAAAAGGCTATCTTGTCATAGCAGCTTCCGTTTTTTTTGTGATATTTGCATTTTTTGGCATTCAAAAAATAAAAGTTGAAAACAGCTTTATAGATTATTTCAAGTCAGACACTCAAATCTATCAAGGCATGAAAAACATAGACCAAAATCTCGGAGGAACAACGCCACTTGATCTTATAGTAGATTTTAAAACTGCGGAAGAGATACAAAACGATGATTTTGATGACTTTGAAGCAGAATTTGAAGAGAGCAAAAATGATCCCAAATACTGGTTTTCACCTCAAAAAACCCAAACAGCCATACGCGTTCATGACTACTTTGAGAATTTGGAGCATGTCGGCAAAGTGCAGTCTTTAGGCACGATACTTAAAATCGGAAAACGTCTTAACGACAACAAAGATCTTGACGGTTTTGAGTTAGCACTTATATATACGCAGCTTCCAGCACAATACAAAGATATTGTTCTTAGTCCTTTTTTAAATATAGATTATAATGAGCTTCGCTTCACTATGCGGCTTATCGACTCTGATCCAAATTTAAACAGAAACGAGCTTCTAAAAAAAATACAAAATGATTTGGGCGAAATCATTACGCCCGACATAGGAAACTACAGACTTTCAGGCACTATGGTTTTATATAACAATATGCTTCAAAGTCTATTTAAATCACAAATCTCTACTATTGGTGCGGTAGCTTTGGTATTTTTAATTATATTTTGGCCGCTGTTTAAATCGTTAAGAGCTGCCATCATTGGCATTGCGGCAAATTTAATTCCTATGGGGGTAGTGTTTGGATTTATGGGATATATTGGCATTCCACTTGACATAATGACTATCACAATAGCGGCAATTAGCATAGGTATGGGTGTAGACAATGTGATACACTATATCCACCGCTTTAAAGAAGAACTTAGTAAAGACGGCGACTATGTACAAGCTATGTACCGTTCTCACAACAGTATAGGGTATGCCATGTACTACACAGCCATAGCTACCGTTTTAGGTTTTAGCGTACTCGTATTTTCAAATTTCATACCGACAATATACTTTGGTATTTTAACTGTTGCTGTTATGATCATGGTATTTTTCGGCGCCATTTTACTGCTTCCCAAACTGCTCATCATGGTAAAACCTTTTAAGTGTAAATGGTAGAGTTGTTATTATTGGCATTTGCGCTCTGTATGGACGCTTTTGCCGTCTCTTTGGGGATTGGAACAAAAGATAAAAGTGCGGCGTTCAAGTCAGCTCTTTACTTTGGTGTTTTTCAAGGAATCATGCCATTAATCGGTTTTGTCATAGGGAAAGGAAGTGCTGAATATATAGCCGATTTTGACCATTGGATAGCTTTTGTACTTTTAGGATTTCTTGGTTTAAAAATGATATACGAGTCTTTCAAAAAAGATGAAAATGAAAAACTCTATTTAACTCACAAAACACTCTTTTTGCTTGCCATTGCCACAAGTGTTGATGCTTTAGCAGCCGGATTTACACTTATATTTTTAGATACAAATTTGTGTATTAGTATCGGTGTTATCGCTTTTATTACTTTTGTATTTTCATTTCTTGGCGTAAAAATCGGTGCAAAAAGCGGAAAATGGCTTGGAAGTACAGCGGAAATTTTAGGCGGCATAATACTAATTGCGATAGGCATTAAAATCTTGATAGAACATATGAGTTAAATTCTAATTGATTCTGATTTTATCTTGTAAATAAAATTTATTATCTGCTTTTAGCGTCATTGTGAAATGCTGTTTGTTGTCTTTATAAGACATATTGTTGTTCATTTTTATTTGGGTTTTAAAATATCATTTTTTTACCAAATCGGATAATCTGAAAAACTTTAATTAAAATAAACATTTAAATTTGAATGATTTTTATAAAAGCAAAAATATCTCTGTTTTTTACTTTATCACCAATGGCGTTTTTATTATTTTGCACAAAACACACTTGGTAATTTCAAATCTACAAAAAATCATAAAAGAGTAACTTCAAATATTAATCACTCTTTTATGAAAATCTCAATCCTGTATTACTTTATATATTGATATACGGTTTTTGCCCTGCTTCATAAAAATTATTTCCTTTGCTGTCAATCGCAACAATCGCAGGAAAATCCTTAACGGTAAGTTTTGCTATAGCTTCAGGTCCAAGTTCAGGATAAGCTAAAACTTCATATTTTTTTATCGTTTTTGCTATCAATGCACCCGCTCCACCAATAGCCACCATATAAACAGCGCCATTTTTTATTATGGAGTCTACAACATCTTTTGAGCGATAGCCTTTGCCGATCATTCCAACTACTCCCAAATCTAAAATAGTAGGGGTATACTTGTCCATTCTGCCACTTGTAGTGGGTCCTGCCGCGCCTATTATCTGTCCTGGTTTTGCGGGACTTGGTCCAAGATAGTAAATGGTCTCATTTGCAAGCTCAACCGGCAATTTTTCACCTCTATCCAGAGCCTCTGTCATAGCTTTATGGGCAGCATCTCTTGCGGCTATAATCGTACCTGTTATCAAAACATTATCTCCGGCTTTTAATTTTTTTAAAGTCTCTTTATCAAATGGAGCGGTTATTTTTATACTATTCGACATCTTTAACTCCTTTTAAAGCGTAACATCGGCATGTCTTGCCGCATGACAATTAATATTTACGGCAACAGGAAGTCCTGCTATGTGAGTTGGATACCACTCCACATTTACCTTAAATACTGTCGTAGTCCCTCCGAGTCCCTGCGGACCTACTCCTGTTTTGTTTGCAAGTTCCGAAAGTTCGATTTCGAGATTTTTATAATCAGAATGTTCATTGTATGAATCAACAGATCTTACAGCAGCTTTTTTAGCTAAAATAGCAGCTTTTTCCATAGTCCCTCCAATACCAACTCCTATAACCATGGGGGGACAGGCATTTGGACCTGCAAGTTTTACAGCATCTAAAAATACCTTTTTGACTCCCTCCAAGCCGTCTGCTGGTACTAACATCTTCAATATGCTTTTATTTTCGCTTCCAAAACCTTTGGGGCAAACTTTGATTTTTAACTTATCGCCCGGAACTATTCTTGTGTGAATAACAGCAGGAGTGTTGTTTTTTGTATTTACTCTATTAAAAATCGGCTCCGCCACTACGGACTTTCTTAGATATCCGTCCGTGTAGCCTTTGGCTATTCCCTCATTGATAGCATCTTCTATATAGCCGCCATCGATATGCACATCTTGTCCAACCTCTACAAACACAACAGCCATGCCTGTATCTTGACAAATTGGCGTTTGATCAGCTCTTGCAATATCAGCATTTTCTATAAGTTTGCCTAAGATATCGCGTCCTAGCGGAGATTTTTCATCTATTTGGGCTTTTTTAAAAGCTTTGTACATATCAGTTGTGACATTACAGCACGCCTCTTTGCAAAGTTCAATGACGGCATTTGTAATATCGCCGGTTTTTATCACTCTCATTGCATGTTTCTCCTCTGTTTTTTTGTTTATTATTTTACTACCCAACGCTTAAAAAAACGGTTTAACAAGTTTTAAATACTATATGTTTAAATTATTTTAAAATTACTTTTGTAAATTTTCGACTTTAAACATGAAACCGCAATACTATTTGTAACAATAAAAAATATAATTGTTTATTTTAAGCTATTTTGATTTGATTTTAATTTTTAAACGTATATAATGCTCTGAAATTTTCACGAAAAGCAAACCATGAGAAAAAAAATTATATTTTTATTTTTTGTTATTATAAACGTATTTTTTTACAACGGCTGTTTTGCAACAAAACAACCCATATACAATATACAAAATGCTCCTATTCACAATGGCGACAATCTGTCTTATGCCCAAATAGAACAAGCTATCATCAAAGCCGCAACAGAACTTGGATGGAAAATAAATAAAGTTAAAAACGGATTGCTTGTAGGTATATTTACATCTCCTTCATATATGGCAGTAATTGACATTAAATACGATTTCTCAATTTACAATATAACTTATAGAGATGGTGCTAATTTGCAGTATGATGGAAGCAATATCGACAAATTATATAATAATTGGATAAAAAGCCTTAATGATACTATCCAAAAAAAATTGTCTGGCAACTTAGATAATAGCACCTCTGCTCTTTAAAACATTTATCAAAAGTCTATTGATAGTTCTTATGCTAAAGCCGTTTTAATTCTATCTATATTTACATACAAATAATAAAAATTTATACAATTTTAAAATCAAATAAGCATATAAATAAAATGCTTTGCGTAGAGTTAAAAACATTTTTCAAGCATATTTTTGATAGTATTACGGCTAAATTCACAACTTTTGGAGATTATGTATGAAAAAAATACTATTTTGCTTGGCACTTATCGGAGGAATTGGCACAGCTTTTTGTGACGATATCGAAAAAATTTTAACCAACAGTGCAAAAAACATTTTCAATGAAGAGATGCAGGCAATAAGCGTCAATAAATTAAAAAGCATAAAAGGCTTAAATGTAGTGCTTTTCAAAAATAAACAAGGGCAAGTTTTCCCTATATATGCATCCGATGACGGAAAGTCATTTTTGGCTTTTTCAAATTACTACTATTTCGATGACAAAGATGATGACGAGTTGCTGTCAAAAGTATTGAAAGACATTGAAGATATAAATAAACAATCTACCACAAAACAAGTAGAAGCGCTTTTTGATTCTTTTCCTAAAGAGGCTTTTATCTTTATAGAATCCAAAAAGAAAACCAATAATCTTTTGACGATAGTCACTGACCCTGATTGCCCTTACTGCCGCAATGAATTAAAAGATATAAAAAATCGTCTAAAAGATGCAAATGTCAGAATGATATTAGCACCTGTACATGATGAAAAAGCATTTATAAAAAGTGCGCTTATCTTAAAAGAAACGAAAAACCTAAAACCAAAAGACGCTGATAAAATAATCGCTGTTTTTGAAAAATATTATCAAGACATAGATGTCAGCGATAAAAAAATAGACACACAATTTGTGCATGATAATGCAGATAAGATTTTCAAATCAGGCTTTATTCGCGGAGTACCATATATGCACGAAGGAAAGCTGAAATAGCTTTTTTTATTAGGGGGATTTTACTTTGGAAGTTAGTGCGGTTATAATTTTTCTGGCATTTTTATTAATAGCCGCACCTTTCCTTTCATCTTTTATGAAAATTCCGGTCATAGTGGTGGAAATGCTTTTGGGAGTTTTTGGAGCATATGTAGGACTCTTGAAAGGCTTTGAGTTATTTGACATACTTGCCCATCTTGGTTTTTTATATTTGATGTTTTTGGTGGGCATGGAAGTAGATTTGAGAGAATTTAGCTTTAGCAAAATCTCTTTACTTAAAAGAACGGCTGTTTTTTTTATAACACTTTATCTGCTTTCTTTCACAGCGATTTTATATCTAAATCTAAATACGATTTATATAGCCATATTTTCGATATTTTCTCTTGGTGTTTTAATGGCGCTTGTCAAAGAATACGGCAAAAAAGAGCCGTGGCTCACACTTGCCATAAATATCGGTATTATAGGTGAACTTTTGAGCATTATTTTGATGATAATACTAAGCAGCGGACTCAAAAGTGGATTTAATATGCAATTTTTCATCACTATCTCAATACTTTTAGGATTTTTGGTTCTATTTATAATTGTATTTAAAATAGTCCAAGTTCTATTCTGGTGGTTTCCCGAACTTAAAGTCGTATTGATGCCTTATCAAGACAACAAAGATGTAGATATCAGACTATCCATGTCTTTGATGTTTATTTTAATTGCTTTAATGATAATGATAGATACAGACCAAGTATTGGGCGCATTTTTAGCAGGACTTTTCATCACATCATTTTTCAAACACAAAACACAGCTTCCCGAAAAACTTTCATCTTTTGGGTTTGGTTTTTTTGTGCCTCTGTTTTTTATACATGTAGGCTCTACCCTGCCACTTAATGCATTTACTGACGAAGAAGTTTTGAGACAAGCTTTTTTAGTCTTTGCAACCCTTGTGCTGATTCGTTTTATAAGCTCCATAGTAGCATATACGGGATATTTTGGTTTTAAAAATGTGACTCTTTTCTCCCTTAGCAGTTCCATGCCACTCACATTTTTGGTAGCCATCGCAACTTTAGCACACAACACTCAAACCATAAGCGACAAAGAGTATTACGCTATCGTGGTTGCAAGCATGATAAGCGCAATTGTGCTTATGATAGCAATCAAAATACTCCATCAATGCTTTAGGCGCAAAACATGATTTTAAGTATTGAGAGCAGTTGTGATGACAGCTCTATTGCCATAACAAAGATTGATGATCTTAAGCTCATTTTTCATAAAAAAATTTCACAAGAAGCAGAACACAGTAGTTTTGGAGGAGTTGTACCTGAACTTGCAGCAAGACTTCACGCCGCAGCTTTACCAAATATCTTAGAGGAGACAAAAGAGTATCTGCCAAAACTAAAAGCCATAGCCGTTACAAATGAACCCGGTCTTTCAGTGACATTAATAGAAGGAGTAATGATGGCAAAAGCACTTTGCTTATCTCTTCAAATACCGCTATTGCCGATAAATCATCTAAAAGGTCATATATATTCGCTTTTTATTGAACAAGAGGCGCATTTTCCGCTTGGCGTTTTACTGGTATCCGGCGGACATACTCAAATTTTACATGTAAAAAATTATGATGACATAACCCTCCTTGCTTCAACATTAGACGATAGTTTTGGGGAGAGTTTTGATAAAGTAGCAAAAATGTTAAATTTGGGATACCCAGGAGGCGCAGTAGTAGAATCTTATGCGAAAAACGGCGAAGATAGATTTAATTTTACTTTGCCTTTGAGAAATGCAAAAAATATAGCATTTAGCTACTCTGGTCTTAAAAACCAAACAAGGCTTAGAATAGAGAGTTTTAAAGATAAAATAACACAAAAAGACAAAGAGGATATATGTGCTTCTTTTCAAAAAACAGCTATATCACACATCATATACCAACTCAAAAAAGTCTTTAAAAACAGCGATTTTAAAGATTTTGCCGTAGTGGGCGGAGCAAGTGCAAATGAAGCTTTACGAAAAGAACTCATTGAGCTTTGCAGTAAATTTAATATAACACTTCACACAGCACCTTTTGAATTCTGTTCCGACAATGCAGCTATGATAGGAAGAGCTGCGATAGAAGCATACAGATTAAAAAGATTTGCAGATATAGATGATATTTTGATAAATCCAAGAACTGTATTTTAATGCAAAACCGTAGAATTTTTTATGCTACAACTAATAAATTCAATTGCAACATGAGAAGCTGGATTTAAAAATCTATTTTTCCGTTATTTTTCAGTTTTACTCTATTTTTGCTATAGTGCAAAATTTAAAAATCAAAATCACATCCAATCAATAATCTTAGCTACTTCATTCACAGCAAAGCATTTTATGCCGTCTATCTCATCAAGCGGGCGAGATGGAACTATGGCTTTTTTGAAATGCTGTGTTTTGGCTTCTTTGAGGCGGTTATCAAGCTGAAAAAC
>JAIROK010000102.1 GCA_031257555.1 Campylobacteraceae bacterium
CTGTCGGAGATGTATAAAACTGATTTATCCTGTGTTCTTCTATATTTTTCCAAAAACGTCCCGCATCAGGATATGTCGGAGTACCTTCGTATATAAAAGTAGTAGCGCCCATGGCAAGCTTACCAAGATCTCACATAAATTGCACGGTTTTTTCGTAAAATTCAGTTGCCGCACTAAAACTTTACAATCACAAAATGCACTAAAAACCAATTAAAATATATCTTATACATTTTTATTCTTAATATAAATATAATTATTAAGCATATATTTTCATAAAAATTATACTGATTTTATATTTTTCTAATACATAAAACTATATGATTTTATTTATCATTATTATCAAGGGGTGCTCATGAACAATTCTCGTCGTTTTTTTACAAAAACTATTCTTTTGTTATCAGCTTTGCTTTTTATAGGCGGTTGTAATTCAGAACAGACATCTGCCGATTTGGAAATAGTCGAGCATGAAGACTTTAAAATTGAATACGATAGAAAAAATCTCGTAGTAAATTTCATACTCAAAAATGATGAAGGCGTAACGATTGTTTCAAAGCCGGGACAAGACGGAAGAGTATTAACAACTCGTGAGGGTGAGACTATCATAGTTTTAGCATATGGACATAATGAATATAGAAGCTCGTCAAAAATGGGATTTGGCAAAGACAACGAAGGTAATAGTCTAATCAGTCTGTTGCCTTCACATTATTAGAGGATAGATTTATGGCTAATCCTGCTGATGACCCTGATAGCGGCTATGTACTTATTGGTGCAGGCGGAGGTAAAGCTCTACTGTTTCATGAGGGCAGATGTGTACACTGCGGAAGCTGTGTAACTGCATGTCGTAACGGTGCTCTTGCCATCGTTTCTTTTTTTGGAGAAACAAGATTAGTTCCAACACCATCTAAATGTTGCGGCTGTTTTAAATGTGTAAAGGTATGTGCTGCAGAGGCGCTTGTACAACAAGGCTGATAAATACGAGTTTTTTATTAGTGGCAATTTGCATATAAGTTATAAATGTTTTGATTGCATAGAAGTGCGCTATGAAAATGCACTCATATTTGATTGATTTTAAATTTTATTGTACGAAATTTCTAAACCAAAGGCGTCAAATCCAATTGACGTCTGTTTTTGCAAATATGCGCTTTTAATCTTACTACAAAAATGACAAAACATGGGCATTATCTTAATACACTTTAAGCTTTTCTATGTTAAATTTCCATCGAAATTAAATACTGATAGTCGTTACTAATCTCTATATTCAGGCAAATATATAAAAACAGCGAAGCTCCGACAAGCCAAACAGTGCAGCATCACATTACATTGATAAAATGGCATAAGCGTATCCATAAAGTTTATGCTCGGCAGTACTTTTATAAAAATATTACAAATATTTATAAATATATATTTTTTATATCTATTTTAAGTCTTTCTACGCTAAGCTTCTGAAAAATTATCAATACTGATAATTGTTATTTTTATAAAATTATAAGGCGCAATGTATGCAAGATGTGATTGTCTGTGAAGACTTAACTTTTAGATACAAAAACACGGAAGTTTTACATAATATAAATTTAAATGTAAAACAAGGCGGCATAGTCGGATTGCTCGGAAAAAATGGTGCGGGAAAAAGCACCATTATAAATATACTCATGGGCTTTTTACAGCCAGAAAGCGGCAAATGCTCTGTTTTGGGATATCCAAGTTTCTCTATCCCACCCTCCATCAGAGCCAAAATAGGGCTTGTGCACGAAGGGTTCACACAGTATGATTTTATGTCGATAGATGAGATAGAGCGGTATTATCAAGCTTACTATCCAAAATGGAGAAAAGACGTATATTATGACTTGATAGACAGAATGAAAGTGCCTCGTTCACGCAAAATATCAAAGCTCTCTTGCGGACAGCGCTCTCAAGTAACGCTTGGGCTTGTTTTGGCGCAAAGTCCTGAACTTTTGATATTGGACGACTTTTCTATGGGGCTTGACGTTGGATATAGAAGGCTGTTTCTTGAGTTTTTAAGAGATTTTGTGGATACATATAAAATTACCGTGCTTTTAACTTCCCACATCATATCCGAACTCGATACGTTTTTAGATGAAGTTATCATCTTAAAAGAGGGCGTTATCGTGGCAAACGGCAAGAGGGAGGATTTTACTAAAAATTTTTATGCCTATTCGCTGCCAATCTCTTTTTCAAACGCTTTAAAAACAGATGAGAGCATAATCAACATAGAGTATGGGAAAAAAGAGCTTTTCATATACTCTTTCAATGATGAAGAGGCTATGAAAAAGCACCTTTCAAGCCTTGGCGTAACTGCAGATCCAACACAACAAATCATGAATTTAGAAGATGCCTTTATAGGTCTTACGGGGAGATATTGATGAATAAAAAAAGTATTTTTAAAGCTATTTTATTAAAAGAGCGCATAAAACTGCAAAAACTTTTTTGGCTGCCGTTTGTGATAGTCATAGCTGTGTCGGCTGATACTTATATGAATTACAAATCCACTATCGCATCTCACGGAGCAGCTGCTCTTTGGGTGCAGCTTGTGTACAAACAGAGTATCTATTTTGATAAATTAAAATGGGTTTTTTTGATAGGCGGCACACTGTTTGCATATTTGCAATTCATGGCTGAATGCAAAAACAAACGCTTAAGGCTCATGTTTCATCTGCCCGTGTCTTATCGTTTGTCTATATATTCCACAATTTTTGTCGGTTTTATTTTAAACATCTTGCTGTTATCAGCCGCCGCGCTTTGTCTGTTTTTGGTCTTTTTGGCTTTGCATTTTCCGTATGAATTGATATTTGAAATGCTCTTAAGTATCGTCCCGTGGTCAATTGCCGGCATTGTGTCTTACTTTGCCCTGTCCTCCATCATAGCAGAATCTTCAATTTTGAGAAGATTAGCCATTAGCTTTGCGGCTGTGGTTTTTATAAGTTTGCTTATCACGACAAACGGTTTTTTCTCTATAAAATCAGACTTGTGGCTTTACGCGCTGTCAAGCTTTTTGTGGCTGTTTGCTTTTGAAGCGGCGGCTTTGCGTATTAAGGAGGGAAAATGAGAATTAATATACCGCGTTTTGCGCTCTTTTTGATATCCGTTATAGCATTTTTTTGGTTTATACCAAATTTCTACACCAAAGCATTTAGATTGGATACGTTTCATATCGGCGGCTTTTTTAGTCCGATCACAAAAGAGTTTGTCATATGGGAAGCAGCTCCCGGAAAGCTTACTTATAAAAATGAAAAAGGCGATGAGCTTGACAGAAAAGCCGCGCAAAAGACGCTTCCGTTTATGTTTTACAACAGTATCGATAAGTGGGGAGCTTTTCCGCTTGAGAGTATTGATGGGAAAAGTATCACTTATGATGAAGCAAAATTTGGAATTCAAGTGTTAAAACTATCCGTAAGAGATGTTTTATCGGATGCTTTACCATTATTTGTACTGTTCGAATCCTCCCCCATCGGCGCATCTTTAGATATGCCCTCTGATATGCTTTTGATAAAATCAGATAAAGCTGTTTTTATAGACTGCGCGAGCGGCAAAATAGATGAGGAGAAATCACAAAGCTTCACCGAAGCGTTGAAGGACGGCGGCGTAACATTCCCTATCCTAAAAGCCTTTTCAAACCCGACAAATCTAAAACCGTTCGATGAGGGATTATTATTTGCAGACAGCGGCAATAGACTTTTTCAGTTAAAGATGCTAAACGGTGCGCCGTTTGTAAAACAGATAAGCGATACCATAGATAAAAAAATCCTGCACATAAATGTAGATGAGAGTGACAAAAAACTCTTTTACGGTTCTGTTGTCACAGAAGATAGCATTTATATAATTACCCATGAAGAGGGTTTAAAAAAACTGCCGCTTGAAAACTACAACCCGCAGACAATTTCAATGAGCGCTTATTTGACGCCGATGTATCATAGCATCATATCAAACGACTTATCCGTTGAAAATCCTCCGACACTTTACAGGGCTGCTGCAAAAGATTTTGACATTGTACATAGATACCAAAAAGATGTACCGCAAGATATCATACAAAAAAGAGAGCGTATCTCTTATGTTTTATCGTTTTTGACGCCGTTTCGCATAGCGCAGTTCAACGCTTTTTCAAATGAGGTTTTGTTTGATATCAAGCCTGCCTCAAGTGTCTTTTTTGCGGCTTTGGGGATAATATTTGCACTTATTTTATATATCGCTTTAAATTTCAAGAAAAAATTTTATGCTGTAGATTTGATAGCTATTTGTTTGACGGGTATTCCAGGATTTATAGCGCTCCAAATATTTGGCTCTTTTTCAAAAAAGGTATAAAAAATGGCGGCTTATCTTACTTTTAAGACGGGAGATTTATCCCGTCTAATTTTCTCAAATATCGGCGTTTATTTTAGAGCGTTTTATAATGCAGGAGTATCCACTTTTTTGAAAATAGGAAGTTTACTCTCCTTGAAACTCATAATATTTTCAAAAGACGGAAAATCACCCCCGTCTTATCGGCATCAAAGCGTATTGCAGTTTTATCGCACATAAAATTTCAAACTTTTACGCCAAGCATATCAATACCCGTTTTATTTTATTGCAATAATTAACAAAGGAACAAAAATGTATTTTCAAAACAAAAAGACACTTTATCTATTTGGCATATTTGCCTGCTTAAATATAGGTTTGGCAGATGACAATCTCAACAATGTTACGGAACTTATGCAAATAGAGGTTAAAACGTATTCCAAAGGTGATGTAAGCAGTGAGGGCAAAGGAGGAGAACCTGTTGTCATGGACGGTGATTATATCAAAAACGCTCCCTCGGCAACAAACACTATAACTGACTTACTGCGAGGCAAATCATATATCCAATACGACCAAGCATCAAGAAGCAGTGCGACAAGCGGAGAGATAGCGCCGCCAAAAGTCTCCATAAACGGAGCAAAGCATTATGAAAGCAGTTTTTTGATTAACGGCGTGGGCAATAACAACGATATAAATCCCGGAGGCTTAACAGACGGCGATTATACTACGCAACAGCCGACAGGCGAAGCGCAGATGCTTTTTTTAGACACGAGTCTTCTTGAGAGCGTATCCATATATACAAGCAGCGTCTCGGCAGAATTCGGCGGTTTTTTGGGCGGCGTAATTGATGCTAAGATAAAAGATGCCGACACTAAAGAGTGGCATACTATGGTGAAAACAAAATATACAAGCGACTCTTGGACAAAGTTTAACTGGACGGATAAGGAAAAGAGTAATATGAACGGCACATCAATCGTCAAACCTCATGCAGAGTTTACAAAGTATGAATACGGCGTTAAAGTGGACGGTCCTTTAACGGATAATTTTGGCTTGGTCGCAAGTTATGGCAAGCAAAATTCAAAGATTCCGTATTTGACAAATCATTACTTGCTCAATGCAGACAAAACGCGCGTCAAAACAACTCATAGAAGAGAAAATGAAAACTTTTTGCTCAAATTTAACACAAACGGATTTGACGATTTTAAAGCAAGCTTGACCGGTATTTATGCCCCATATACGGCGACATCGTCAATACCGAATTTTGAGGATTCTAACTATTATACAAAAGGGGGCGGATATATATTTATATACGATATGCAAAACGACCTCTCTGCAGGAACGCTGAAAAGTACGTTAAACTACCAAAAGACCGAACTTTCAAGAACGGCAAATAAATATGTGTATAATTGGAAAAACGACTACCCTAATGCCAATATGTATCACGCCATGTCGCCCACAAACACTATATCTTCAGAAGGAGGATTTGGCGACTATACACAAGATAAACAAAGCATTGGCTACAAAGGCGTATTTGATTTTGACGCGATAAAAACAGGTATGGTTGAACACTCCGTAAAACTTGGAGCAGAAGCAGAGTATGTATCGGCAGAAGGTTATCGCGAAGATTATTACAGTTATGCTGCCACTCAAGCCGTAGCAAATATATCCGCTGTCGGCTCAAGAGAGAATGGCGTACTTGAAGGTTCGCAATGGTTTAAACAAAGAACTGTCGGCATAGCGCGCGATAGAGATATAGATTTTGGTTCGGGTGCTGTTTTTTTGGAAGATGCCATCAATGTTGATAGATACACACTGCGTCCCGGACTTCGCGTATCAACAGACAGTATAACGGATGATGTCAATGTCGCTTATAGGTTTTTTGCGAATGCAGACGTATTTAATGACGATATGTTAAATATCTACGGTGGTTTAAATAGATATTACGGCACCCAAATCTTAACCCATGCACTCCATTTTCCGGCAAAAACTTATACGGAAAAAAGAGAGAATTTTGACAAGCCATGGATAGCCTCAACAAACGCTTCAAATAGAGGCATAAATAATCTTGGAAGTCTCAAAACGCCGTATTCGGATGAATATAATTTAGGAGCGTCAATAAACGCTTTTGATACGAACTTCAAAGTTGATTTTGCAAATAGAGAATACAAAAAGCAGATAAGCAGCAAACTTGTTCCCGAGACAAATTCAATTCCCGAGCACGATGAATTTGACAATAGCGGCAGGTCGAGCTATTGGGGTTTAACTTTTGCGGTATCAAAAGATTATGATTTGGGTCGCGGCGGAAAACACTCTTCAAGCCTCACGGCAACTACATCGCGCTCCAAAACCAATACCGCCAACGTGATAAATTCTTATTTGGATACCATAGGCGGCAAAGACAGCTCTTTAACCCATGTAACCTATAACGGCAATTTAGTTAGAAAAGAAGAGCTTCCATCAAGCGGATTTAACAGAAAATGGGTAGTGGCATACACGCATACTGCCGACTTTTTCGATAGGTTTTATTTAACGAGCGTATTAAGATATCAATCAAGCGCGAAAGGGTTGGCGCTGGATTATATCTGCCCGTCAATGATACCGGATCCCAACGGTATTGATACGATTTGTTATAACGATGTGGATTATAAAACTACATTTGATATGGATTTGTCGGCAAATTTAAATGTAAATATCGGAAAAGACAGGCTTATTTTGGGCGTGGATATTATAAATGTTTTGAATAGAAAAAATTATGCCAATGAGGTATACGGAGACAGCGGACAAGAGAGGTATTCCACGGGACGTCAATTTTTCGCAAACGCGAGGTATGAGTTTTAGGCGTTTAAATATCATAAAAAAGTCTTACAATACAACAGAAGCCCAAGCAAACAGGCTTCTGTTGTATGTTGAAAATGCTATAAATGAACTTTTTACAAACAAACCTGTTATTAAAATACTTATAAATTTTAATAAGGCAGTTAAAGCATATCGTATCGGCATTGGAAGAGTTCTAAAACTTAAAAAATGCAAACGGCTTTGGAGGCAAAAAATTATACGTGTTTTGAATAGTAATGGTATTTTAAAACACTCAAATGTGTCGAGAGATTGATAAATAAAATGTTGAAGGGGCAACAATGTTATCTTATCATACTTCTGCGCTTTTTGTCAGCAAAGGGTAGCATGGAGTTTCTGCTTTGGTTTAGTATGTTTATATCCAATCATATCTGCAAACTCTTTGCGAACAAACTTTATCTATTTTAATTTTTTTGCTAATCTTTGCACTTGTCGTCCGGCACTCCTACTTTTAAGCCCTATGTTGCCAATCACAAGGGCTGAAACTTAGCATAACCTTCGTAAAAATTTTAGGCAGATGGAGTTTCGCCCTAGGCTCTTAAGCGGTCGAACACTTTGCCCGGTAGCAACCTTTTGAGCTTAAGTATCAGCCAAAAATTAATCTTCAAGTTTTACTTCTTTCAAAAAACTTGAAAAAAGGTTTCCTTTTTATGCTGTTAAAGACTGTAAAAACACATAAAAGCAATGTGATTTTAGCATTTGAAATTAATGATAGCAAAGTAAAATATCTATTTTTAGTGATGTCAATATGTAAAATCTAAGGATAAAAGAGATCAAAAGCGAAGAGTTTTCTTGAAACACTTCGCTTTTAAATCAATCTATTTTGTCTCTTCTTTGGGCCAGCCGAAAGATTGCGTGATATATATTTTATATCCTTCCGGAAGCGGCAGCTTACCCTCAAGTACACCTATATACTTTTGTCTTACGATATTTCCAAGATTTATAGATGCACTGTAGAGTCCGGCATTTTGAAATAATGCCCCTACATGCAATGGGTCAAGTTCGCCTTGCGGGGCGGCATACACAAAAGACACTGTAGAGTTTCCAAAATCAGCTCTATAGTCTTTATCTAGTACTTTTGTCAGCGAATGCGATGCGGCTTCGTATCTCCACACACCGTCATTTTTAGCTGCATATACTATGACCTCCTGCTTGTTTTTAGCAGTAGGTGCTACACGGTGACCATCCGGTCTATTTATTCCCCATGTTGCCCAAAGCAAATTGCTCAAAATTTCGAGTGAAATCGGTTTATCGCTAAAATCCCTCGTAGCATGCCGCTCCGATAAAGATTGCAGAAGCGATTTTCCGCCCGTTTTGTTTGGGGCGCTTAATTGCACCACAGTATCTTTTGCAAAAATTGACATGCATAGAGCAGTCAATAAAAATAAGACAATATACAAACGCTTCATGTTGTATCCTTTTGCAATAAAATAAAAGCGAAATTTTATCACAATTTTTTATTAACAATTGGTAATATTTAAAGAAATTAAGAGATTAGCTCAAAGAGCATCCGTATATTTTAGGAGATACGAAATGCTCTTTATGTTTTTTGCAAGTTTTATTTTTTGGAAAATATCTTTGATTTTTTGTAGTTTTCGCAGCCAAGATTTGTTCCAACGTCGCAAGATTGCTTATAAAGCTCTAAAGCTTTGTCCGTATCTTTTTTGACGCCTTTGCCCTCATCATATAGCAATCCTAAATTATTGCAAGAAAGTCCGTGATTTTTATCGCAGGCTTCTTCATACAATTTTATAGCCTTAGTGTAATCTTTTTTTATTCCTTTTCCATCTTCATAGAGCAGAGCAAGATTGTAGCAAGCGTCGTCATTACCTCTATTGCACGCTTTTTTATACAATTTTACAGCTTGAACATAATTTTGTTTTACGCCATTTCCATTTTCGCATAGTATGGCAAGATTGTAGCAAGCACCGGCATCATCGTTGTCGCAGGCTTTTATATAAAGTCTTGCTGCTTTAGCGTAACTTTTTTTAACCCCATTTCCGCTTTCATATAATATGGCAAGATTGTAGCAGGCATCAGTATCATTGTTGTCGCAAGCTTTTTTATAAAGTTCTGCCGCCTTAGCATAATCTTTTTCTACACCATTTCCATCTTCATGTAATATAGCAAGATTGTAGCAGCCATTTGTATAGTATTGACTGCAAGCTTTTTTATAAAGTTCCGCTGCTTGAACATAATTTTGTTCTACGCCATCTCCTTCTTCATATAATATGCCAAGGTTGATGCAGGCATCAAATTCATCATTATCGCAGATTTTTTTATATAATTTTGCTGCTTGTGTGAAATTTTGTTCGATACCATTTCCTTTTTCATTCAGTATAGCAAGATTGTAGCAAGCATCAGTATTGTCTTTATTGCAGGCTTTTTCATAAAGTTCGGCTGCTTTTTTATAATCTTGACCTACACCGTCTCCAAAATCATACATGGTTCCAAGATTGAAACAAGCTTTAATATTTTCATCATCGCAAGCTTTTTTATAAAGCTGTGCGGCTTTTACGAAGTTTCCTTCTTCATCAGCGTTTAAAGCTTCGTTAAATTCATCGGCAAATGAAAATGTGCACAACATAAGTAACACAACCAAAATTTTAAATGAGATTTTCATAGCTTAATACCTTTTTTATAAAATATAAAATTATACTAATCCGATACTTATTTTGTGCTTGAATTATCGTAAAATCGTTGCACTTTGAGTCATATTTTTTTATTTAACTGTTTTAAAAAATATCATCAGAAAAGTTATACAACAACTAACATTTCTTGCAATAATAAAAAAAATAGATTGCTAAAAAATATCAACCGGTATTTACCCATTTTGCATGCCACAAAAGCATTTAGAGCATCTGCAAACGTACAGATGCTCTGTTTTATCTAAAGATTTATTTTAAACTTTTGTAGTTTTTGCAGCCAAGGTTTGTTCCTGTGTCGCAGGATTTTTTGTAAAGTTCCAAAGCTTTATTTATATCTTTTTTCACACCTGTGCCCTCATCATACAACAATCCTAAGTTATTGCAAGAAAGTCCGTGATCTTTATCGCAAGCTTCTTTGTACAATTTTATCGCCTTAGCATAATCTTTTTTTACGCCGTTTCCATCTTCAAATAATATGGCAAGATTGTAGCAGCCGGTTGTATGGTCATTGTCGCAAGCTATCTTGTAAAATTTTGCCGCTTGCGCGTAATCTTTCTCAATGCCGTTGCCGCCGTATTCATATAACAAGCCAAGATTGACGCAAGCGCCCATATCTTTTTTATCGCAAGCTATTTTGTAAAATTTTGCCGCTTGTGCATAATCTTTTTTCACGCCGACGCCGTTTTCATAAATAAGTGCAAGATTGAAACAAGCGTCCGCGTCTTCTTTGTAAAGCTTTTCGTAAAGTTTTATCGCCTGCACATAATCTCCGTTGTCTTCATGGATAAGAGCAAGATTGAAACAAGCGTCATTGTAATCTTTGTCGCAAGCTTTTTTGTAGAGAGTTGAGGCTTTTGCAATGTTTTTGCGTATGTTGTCGCCAAAATCATACATTGCCCCCGCATTAAAGCAAGCCTCGGCATTTCCTTTATCGCAGGCTTTTTCATAAAGCTGTACGGCTTTTGCATACTCCTCATTGTCTTCAGCTTCCAAAGCTTCGTCAAATTCGTCGGCAAATGAAAAGGTGCACAACATAAGCAACATAACCAAAATCTTAAAAGAATTTTTCATGAGCGATACCTTTTTAGTAGAATGCAAAATTATACAGACCAAAACTTATTTGCTGCTTGAATTATCATAAATTTATTGCGCTTTTAGCCACTTATCGCGTTCGTCAATCAAAAAGGAGATTTTGTCATAATCTATGCTTTTTTCTTTGACCATCTTAAAAAGCGCCATCAAAGGAGTTATGCAACAGCTCTTGCCGCAGAGCGTGACTGATTTTTTGGCTTTTTTATACGGTAGATTTGGGTCTGTTTGGCAAAATATCTCTATAGCTTCTTTAATCGTTCTGTTTGCGCATTCGCAGATGATTTTCTGTTCAACATTTTCCATTAAAAGCCCCAAAATACAGCTTTTTTAACTCGCTTGCGCTTAAAACTTTTTTGCGTTTTGTAACTATCTCGCGGATTTTGGGCAAAATCGCGCTTATAACCGTATTGTCAGGCTCAAATCCCATCTTTTTGATATAAAACCTAAGCGTTGAACTGCCCGAATGCTTGCCTATAGGAAAATTTCTTTTTAGTCCTACGCTTTTTGGCGAAAAGGCTTCATAAGTTTTTTCATTTTTTATCATGCCGTTTACATGTATGCCCGACTCGTGCGAAAAGATATGTTTGCCGACGATGGGCATATTGGGTGATATTTTGTGTTTTGAGGCGTTTTGCACAAGTTTTACTAAATTTTGCAAAGTTGCGGGGTTTATCTCTCTTTTCTCGTCAAAAAGTTTTGCAAAAGCCATCAATATCTGCTCAAAACTCGCATTTCCGGCTCTCTCTCCAAGACCTATGACGGTTGTATTTACGCTTACCGCTCCCGCTTCAATGCCCGTAAGAGCGTTTGCGGTAGCCATGCCAAAATCATTATGCGTGTGCATCTCTATGTCTAAAAGTTTTAGATTTGCAAGATATGAGACGTTTTCATAAATTTGGAGCGGTTTCATGATGCCTATGGTATCGCAGTATCTGAAGCGTTTAGCTCCAAGCTCAAAACCAAGCTTCATGACCTCTTTTAAAAATGAAGGTTTGGCTCTTGAGCTGTCCTCGCCGCCTATACATACGAAAAGTTTCTCTTGTTTTGCCAAATCCAAGCTTTTTTCAAGCTGTTTCAAAACCTCCGATTTACTGCCTTTATATTTTGCCTCTATCATGATATCGGATACCGGTATGGATAAATCAACGGCTTTGACTTTGCACTCCAAAGAACTTTCCAAATCTTTTACGGTAGCTCTGCCCCATGTCATGATAGGAATGGGAAGGTTTAAAGAGAGTATCTCTTTTATATCGTTTTGCTCTTTTTTGCCCATAGCGGGAATGCCGACTTCAAGTTCGTCAGCGCCCGCTTCAAATAAAGCTTTGGCGATTTCGAGCTTCTCTTTTGTATTGAAAGCTACATACGGCGCTTGTTCTCCATCTCTTAAGGTTGTGTCGTTTATCAGCATGCTTGCAGTTTCTCGAAACTAAAATGTTTTCTGACGGCTTTTAGTACCGATATCTCAATGGGTTCATTCGCATAATCCTCATCGCAGATGATTTTTATGCTATCAAGCTCTTTTCTCGGGCATTCGCCGATTTTTTGCGTGAGCAGTATGTCGCAGTCCGACAATACTTTTTTTATCTCGTCTATAACATAAGTCCCGCATCCGGCGGGTCCTTTGCAATACGACGTCTCTACGCGCCTTGACATAATAAATTTTATGGCTTTATCACCCGCTTCATATACCAAAAACTCTTTTGCGCTCCCGAAATGGTCGTTGATAAGTCCGTTTGACGCTGAAGTTACGGCTATAAGTTTTGTCTCGCCGGTGGAGCTTAGCTCGTACTTTTGAGCTTCGGCTCTCAAAGCCCTCTCATTTGCCGCCCTTAAGACATCGCGCCATTTTTCTATTTTTTCATGCGTTTCGCGTCTTTTGTTGATATTGTAATGCGCTTGAAGCTCTTCAAAACTTTTATCTGCAAACTCTTTTTTGAAAAACTCATCACTTCTGTCTTCGCCCAAAAGTCCTACCGCATCGGCTCTGCATTGCCTGCAATGGCGCATGAGCTTCACGCCTGTCTCACAGGCTTCCTGCACTTTCATAAAGAGTCTGTGATCGGCGCTTTTGACCCCGTCAAGTCCAAACCTCGTGCCATGTTCGGGCTTTGAGATAAGGGGCATAATGTTAAATATAAATACTCCCATCTCTTTTACTTTTTTGGATACTCTCAAAAGTTCCTCTTCGTTCACATCCGGTATCAAAACAGAATTCACTTTAACCAAAATGTCATTTTTGACCAAAAGCTCAATGCCTCTTAACTGTTGACGCAAAAGTACTCTTGCCGCCTCTTCGCCTTTATATCGTTTGCCTTCGTAATATACCCAAGGGTAGATTTTAGCCCCCATCTTGCCACTCTCATCGACACTGTTTAAAGTTACGGTTATGTGCTCGATATTGTATTTTAAAATCTCATCTATATATTTTTCTATATTTAAACCGTTTGTGGAGAGACAGAGTTTGATATCGGGTGCATATTTTTGTAAAAGCGCGAATGTTTCAAACGTCTGCTTGGGATTTGCCAAAGCGTCTCCGGGTCCTGCTATGCCAACAACGCTTAACTGTTTCACGCTTCCGCCCACGTATAACACTTTTTTGACTGCTTCTTGGGGAGTCAATCTACAGCTTGTAACGCCGGGGCGGCTTTCGTTTGAACAGTCGTATTTTCTGTTGCAGTAGTTGCATTGTATGTTGCAAGCAGGCGCTATAGCCACATGGATTCTTGCGTAATGCTGATGTGCATTTTGCGAATAGCACGGGTGGTTGTTTATCTTCTTTAGTATATTTTCTTGCAATTTTGCCTGCTCATGTGTACAGCTGCAACTCATGATAAATCCTTTAAATTTATTAAAGAGTATCTTGCATAATCTATTCCGCTAGCTCACGGTTTTAAAGAATTTTTATGTAAAAATCTCTGCATCCACAAAGGCGGGGTTGCATTTTTCATATTTAAAAGTTTATTCAAGACGTCTTTTATGAGTTCATTATCTCTTTGCACGCCAAGCATAAAAATACCTGCATTTTTCACCATCAATGAAGCGCGCGGACCGATATGCGAAGCGCAGAGGATATCAACTCCTTTTATGCACTCTATTTTATAGCTCAATTTATCAGCCTCTTCACTTATCTCATCTTTTGATTCTACAGCCTTTAAAAAGAGCGGCTCACTGCTTTTGAGTTCATATATGTAAAAACATTTGCACCATCCAAAATGCTCATTTACATGCACATTGTCGGTTGATGCAAATGCGATTTTCATTTTTTACTCGATAACGCTTGTGTGAGTTTTTCTTTTGGTTATGGACACGCTCTCTTGAAAAGGCTTCGGAGATACGGCGGGAAAGAGCGTCTCACCCTTTTTGTTTTCTCTTATCTTGTAAACGCCTTTATTGTGTCCGTCGACATAATAGTCGTTGTATTCGACAATGTAGGGCAAATCCCAAACTATAGCGCCTTCGCTTGGACATGAAGAGGCACATCTGGGGTCTGAACCCTCGCACTCTATACACTTTTCAGGTCTTACGTAAGTTACGTCTGTATCCACAGGCGCATCATCCGCGCTGACAATAGCCATAGCCGGACACTCGTCTATACAGCTTCCGCAATTAATACACAAAGATGTGATTTTGACTGCCATAGAAATATCCTTTAAGAAAATATATTTAAATATAGATATGCATAAATCATTCCCTCACGTTCAACAAGGCTAAAAAAACAAAAGAGGAAACAAAAACCAACATAAAAACATTAAAACAGTTGAAAAATCAAAAACCATTTCTTTTCGTTACGAGTTTAAAACGCAATCACCATCTTTCATCATTGCGAGCCGCTTGTGGCACGGCAATCTATTGGATGAAACTTCACTGTCTTATGTTATTCTCTTGCAGTCTCTTATGTCATTCCCGTGAAAACGGGAATCTCCGCCCGTTCTCCATCATTTCAACATTCCAATTCTATCATTCCCGCGCAGGCGGGAATCCACCAACACGAAGTGTTTTATTTATGAACTTCAAATTGCAAGATAACCTGAAACAAAGTAATTTAAAAGACTGTAGCAAACGACTTTATATTGCCTTGTTGTTCTAATTTATGGATTCCCACCTGCGCGGGAATGACAAATCAGCATAGAAATAACACAAAAACCAAAAAGAGAGAAACAACTAAATCAAAAAAGAATTCAAAACCAAAAAAACAACTTCTCTTACATCATTATCCAATTCTCTGTCATTTCTGCACCTTCCCATTTTATCATTTACACGTTTCCAATCTGCCATTCCCGCGCAGGTGGGAATCCATTTCTGCCGTCATTGCGAGCATGGTAATTCATCAGATAAACAAGAAGTAATCCCTCTTCAAAACCTTTTTTATAGTTACTTTCTTGTACAAACAAAGAAAGTAACGCAAAGAAATTGCCCGTGACGCTGTATAAAATAAACTTTGGAACAGAATATGCATATAAATTTATATGGTAGTCTCAAGAGAATTAATAAAAGAGTTATTGAGTGAGAGCGACTGTTCTCACAACAGTGTCAAAAAAAGCAGCTGTGACAAGCCAAAGCCGGGCAGTACAAGCGGAGGGTGCGCTTATGAGGGAGCGCAAATCTCACTTTTCCCTTACGCCGATACCGTACATCTTGTTCACGGACCGCACACCTGTCTTGGGGCTTCGTGGGAGACGAGAGCTTCTATGACAAGTTTTGAGGGCGAAAATAATATCCAGCTTGGATACTGTACAAATATAACCGCGCAGGACATAATATTTGGCGGAGATAAAAAGCTTAGTGAAGCGATAGAGTATGTTATCTCTAAAAAAAGCCCGCAGGCGGTATTTGTATATGAAACATGCGTGACGGCTATGATAGGCGACAATATAGACCATATATGCAAAGAGTCATGGGAGAGATTTGGCATTCCTGTGGTGCCCATACACGCTCCGGGATTTGCAGGAGGGAAAAATCTCGGTTCAAGACTTGCCTCAGAGTCGATACTAAACTTTTTGATAGGCACTAAAGAGCCCGAAACCATACACGCTTTTGGCGTAAATCTCATAGGCGATTATAATGTAACGGGAGATATGTGGCAGTATAAAAGCATACTTGAAAAAATCGGCATAAAAGTGATTTCCACGCTTTCAGGAGATGGAAGGATAGATGAGATTTGCCAAGCTCACAGAGCAAAACTTAACGTCATAGTCTGTGCAAAATCGCTCATAACCTTATGCCGCAAAATGCGCAAGCGTTATGGTATCCCATATGTAAGCGTCTCATTTTACGGCAAAAGAGACACGTCTAGTGCCATTCTTTCCATAGCAAATGCGTTAGGTTCCAAAAAGATGATACAAAAAGCAAAGGCAGTCATACAAGAGGAGGAGGAAAAGTTAGATAAAAAACTTGAACCTTATAAAAAGATATTGGAAGGTAAAAAAGCTATTTTGAACACAGGCGGCAACAAGTCGTGGTCTATCGCTTCCGCTTTGCAGGATATCGGTTTAAACGTAGTTGCTACCTCTATAAACAAATCAACCGAAGAAGATATCGCGATGGCAAAAAAATATGTGGATATCGTATTTAAAAATCCAACAGCAGATCAGCCCAAACTCATAGATGAACACGGCATACATATACTCTTAGCGGGCGGCAGAAGTCTTTATACCGCTATCAAAAAAAAGATAGCCTTTGCAGATGTAAATCAGGAAAAAAAGAGAAGTTACGGGGCTTACAACGGACTTATAAATTTAGCCGAAGACGTTTGCGCCGCGCTGTCAAATCCTGTTTTTAAACTTGTCGGGAAAAAAGCGCCGTGGGAGAGTTAGTAAATCATGCAAAGCCTTTGCATGTAAATCCGCTCAAGCTTTCACAGCCCATGGGAGCAACGCTGGCTTTTTTAGGGATAAAAAACTGTATGCCGCTTATGCACGGCGCGCAAGGCTGTGCCTCTTTTACGAAAGTTTTATTTACAAGACATTTTAAAGACCCGATACCCATACAAACCACGGCGGTAAATGATATAACCGCTATCATTGACGGCGGCGAAATATCCATATCCGAAGCCATAGCCAATATCACAAAAAAGGTCACACCCGATATCGTGGGGCTTTTTACGACAGGACTTACAGAGATAAAAGGCGATGATATAAAAGGCGTTAGCATGCTTTTAAGAGATAAACAGAGGATAGTATATGCAAATACGCCCGATTTTGAAGGAGGGCTTGAAAGCGGCTGGTCGCAGACGGTAAAGAGCGTTATAGAGCAGGTCATCGAAGAAAATGACGAGATTGACAAGAAAAAAACGCTTATTATCCCAAATGTAAATCTAACCCCCATCGAGGTTGAGAAGATAAAAGAGAGTTTGGAGTCTTTCGGATTTGACGTTTTTGCTCTGCCGGATTTAAGCGATTCGCTTGATGGACATCTTGGCGTAAAACAAGGGGCATTAAGCGGCGGCGGGATAACGCTTGAGGATATAACAAATCTTGGAAATTCCGCCCTTGTCATAACGATAGGAGAGTCCGTTAAAAAATGCGGCGAAATTTTTCAAAAGAGATTTCCAAAGACTCATGTCATACATGTGAACTCTTTACAAGGACTTGAGGCAAGCGATGAATTTTACGAAAAAATCATAAAATACAAAGGCGATAACAGTGTACCGCCCCAAATCAAAAGATGGCGTTCAAGGCTTCAAGATACGCTTCTTGATACGCATTTTGTGCTGGGTAAAACCAAAGTTATCGTAGCCGATGAGCCCGATAGCGCATACGCAATATCGCGCGCTTTGATGGAGGCTGGTTGTAAAATGAGAGCTTTTATCTCACAAAAGAGCGATATTTTGGAGTGTTTTAAATGTAAAGCGGAGATTGGGGACTTTGAAGACGTGGAAGATGCGGTAGATGAAGCAAACCTGCTGATTTCAAATTTTCACATAGAGCGCATAGCTCACAAACACAAAAAAGCGTTTTTGATAAGGGGTTTTCCCGATTACGAGCAAACAGGCGCCGCACTTAGAAATAATATCCTTTATGAGGGAAGCTGTACGTTTTTAAATGAGTGTGCAAATGTTACGAATCACTTTTTGCGTTAGTTAGACATTTTCTTTTTTGTGCCACATATCTATCAAATTCTTTTCAGCATTAGACAAATTTTCAACATCTAATTTTTTAATATAGTTGTCTATCTTCTTTTTATTTGATGATAAAAACTTTTGCATAAATTTTTTACTTATAAAATATTGGTCTTCCGATAACGAATGCTGATGGTACTTGAAAAGGTTTAAGATTTTAAAAAACCACTTTTTGGTTAAAAATTTTTCTTTAATCTCTTTATGCATATCAGATAATTCGTAATGTTGTATATAACGTAATATTTTTATTCCACTTAAATACTTGTTGTCAGTAATTTCTTTTAATGTTAATTTTTCGAATTCGGATTTTACTTCCAAATTCAATTTGTCAAATTCTGCATCAGTTAAAAATTTATCTCCAACTTTTTGATATTCATATAAAATATCAGCTTTCATCAAAAGAGATATGCGTTCATCTTTAAAAATATCATATATTATATTTTTATCTTTTAGCTTTCCAAACAATCTCAAACCAAATTTAAAATACTGACTTGCATAGCGAACCTCTCTATTTTCTACAATGGAAAATGCATTTATAATACCATTATAAATAACATCATCGAAATTCTTTAAATTTTCAAAATCTATTTGATAAAGCATGTTTATAAATAGACGTGATTTATCATTATCATTTAATCTAATAATATTTTCTATAAATTCATCTTTTTTGTCGCTAAACATCAAATCTTTTATTTCGTTATACTCTTTGGTGCTGATAGTATTTGAAGATGGATCAAATGCAAAGTAATTGTCAAAGTAGATTTTACTGGCTAACGGTTTATTTTTATGCGTATCTTGAATTTGATAAGATGTATAATCATCTGAAAATATAGGAAATATTACTTCTAACAAACCTCTACAATCTAAAAATTTACCCTCCTTTTTAAAATTTTTTAAAACTATTTCATGAGATTTTTCAATTGCAATATATGACCTGCCAATATATGATTCACGATTATTTTTGATTGAGTTATATAGTGCAATGTTATGTATCCTTATTAAAGAGATAATAAGATAATCTACAAGATTTACGTTTTCACATATTGCAGGATATTCAAAGCTCATAATCGCTGTAATTTTATTTAAGTCTCTTAAATTTTTCACATATTTATCTATGATATACAATCTATATTTATCGTCTTTGCTGTATATATATTTTTTTCCTATTTTTTCCAAATGTTTTAATATCTGTTCTAATTTTTTACGCAACATATTTATTATTTGACCATTGAATGGTTTTGGAATAGAGATAGAGTATTGGACTGTCTTATCAAGATATTTTTCACCTTTTTCGCTTTTAAATTTTTCAAGCGAATTTGCCACTATCTGTTTGTCATACAGCAGTATATAGATAAGATTGTCAAAGTCAGCTATACCTTTTATCAGTCTAAAAAAAGTTTCGGTCTCTTTATCGGTTAGTCTGTCTATATCATCTACCACGATGATTATCTTTTTATCCATTTTTTGCAGGTATCTATTGATGGTATCCTTTAATTCATAAAGTGTTTTCTCTTTTGATTGCTTGTTTAAGTTATATCCTAAATTAAACCCTAACACTTCAAAAGAGATTGAATTTGGAATGATGAGTTTTGCAAGTTTTTCTAAATCCTTTAGTATGTCTTCTTTAAGTTTTGCATCAAAATTATTTCTTGCTATCTCTTTTATCAGTTCTGAGAAAAAGTATTTTGTTAACTGTTCAAAGTTTTCAACTGTCCATGGATTGAAATGAATAAATATAACTTCATCTTTGATTTTGTTTTCAACGAGATTTGCCAAGGATGTTTTGCCGCTTCCCCATTCGCCCTCTATAGATATAGTAAATGTTTTTTGTCCGCCTGGAAAATCTTTTATACTTTCAGCGATTTTGCTGCTTATGTTTTTAAAACCTAAGATATCTTCTTCGTCTGTTTTGATTGGGCGATCGATGGCTTTTTCGAAGTTTTCCATATTTTTCTCCTGTTTATATTGTTTATTTTAAATTTATTATAAATTTATATTATACTAAAAAACAGCATAAGATATAACTAATTTCTTTAAGAGAAAAAACTGTGATTTTGGTCAAAAACTTAGGATAGTTTTTGGATTCTAGTTTTCACGAAAACAACAAAAAGGCAGAGAATGACACATGTATGCAGCAATCTATAAACTAACAAAAAATTCCAAACTTCGAGCTTTGTTATCGCAGGCAATTTGCAGGGTGGCAATTCATCAGATAAAATTCTTCTCCTTTGTCAGTCTTGCGCCACTCTCTTTTCGTCATTCTCGCGCGAGCAAAGAGTTTTAGAAAGAAACGATATTCGCGAGGAATGCGAGGATTCATTTTCTATTATACCAGCAATTATTGCGTGATGGTCACAATTTTTCTTTTTCGTCATTGCGAGCCGCTTGCGGCGCGGCAATCTATTTTCCATATTCCTCGCTCTTTGTCGCTCTTGTAAATTCCCGCATTCCTCGCGAATATCGTTTCTTTCTAAAACTCTTTGCTCGTGCGGGAAAGACGGAGGAGGGAAGTAATTCTTTACTGTTAAAAACAGTGTACAATCCACAAAAACAACACTCCGCCACTTTGCATTTCCTCACTCTTAACATATTAATCACTCTGCCATCGTTGCGACACGGTTTATACCATCTGTTTGGAGCCTCATCTCTTAACATATTATCTATCCCACCACTTTACATACTCCTTCATCTCTTAACCTTCAACATTTCCAAGCATTCACTAACCCTAAAAACATTCAAAAACTTACTCTTTTTTACAAAAAACAATTCCAAATATTTTAATCGTCTCATTCATCATTTCAATCTAAAAAACAGATCGGTTTACAAG
>JAIROK010000103.1 GCA_031257555.1 Campylobacteraceae bacterium
CTGTCGGAGATGTATAAAACTGATTTATCCTGTGTTCTTCTATATTTTTCCAAAAACGTCCCGCATCAGGATATGTCGGAGTACCTTCGTATATAAAAGTAGTAGCGCCCATGGCAAGCGGTCCGTACACTATGTATGTATGACCTGTTATCCAGCCCACATCGGCAGTGCACCAAAACGTGTCATTCTCTTTGACGTCAAATACATGTTCCATCGTGTACTGCGCCCACAAAATGTATCCTGCGCTTGAGTGCTGCACACCTTTTGGCTTACCTGTACTTCCTGATGTGTAGAGTAAAAAAAGCGGATCTTCGCTGTCCATATATTCGGGGTCGCAGTATTGAGACTCTTGCATGATAAGTTCGTTATATAGATAATCCCTGCCCCTTACATAATTAACCGCCTCTTTATTTCTCTCTATCATTAAGACTTTTTTGCAGCATTCGCATCCAATGCTAAGCGCTTCATCAACTATAGGCTTTAACATGTACGGCTTTCCGCGCCTGAATGCGCCATCGGCTGTTATGACAAGCTTAGCCTGCGCATCCTCTATCCTGTCTCTTAAAGCTTCCGCTGAAAATCCGCCAAATACCACAGAGTGAACGGCGCCGATTTTTGCGCATGCAAGCATGGCAAATACAGCCTCGGGAATCATAGGCATATATAAAACTACACGGTCTCCTTTTTTGATGTCAAATCTATTTTTCATTAAATTTGCCATGCGATTCACACGGTAAAAAAGCTGTAAATATGTGATGATGCGCTTCTCGCCAAATTCACTTTCCCATATAATGGCGGCTTTATTTTTCCTGACGCCCAAATGGCGTCTTAGGCATTGATGAGTTACATTTAGCTTGCCGCCGATAAACCATTTATAAAATGGCGCGTTACTCTCATCCAATACGGTATGAAACGGTTCAAACCACTCTATTTTTTCACGCGCCAAGTCCGCCCAATAACCCTCATAATCATCTTCAGCCTGCAAACATAACTCTTTATACTCGCACATATTTTTAATACGCGCTTCTTTACTGAAAGCACGGTTTGGTTCGTAGATTGTTAACATTTTGTAACACTCCTTGTATTAAGATTGCTCTGTCGCTTTTTAGATTATACTTTTTACAGATTATCTTGATACTATATATTTATTATATGGGTATATTAGTAACATTAGTAATAATTTAATGGGTATATTAGTAACATATATAATATTTATACTTACAAATAAATGCTAATTAAATGCCTTACATTGAACTGCTTAAAAACATAATGTAACTTTTTGTAATAATATTAGTAAAGTAGTTTTATAATAACGCTTCTGATATAATTCCGTCAAAAATTAGGAAATGACCAATGAAAAGATTATTTGCTGAATGGGAAAAACAAGAGGCTTTGTTATTTGCTTTGCCTCATGAAAATACGGATTGGAATAGATATCTTGATGATATACTGCACTCTTATCGTGAATTTATCCTTGCTGTCTCAAAATTCCAAAAATGTTTCGTTTTGTGTGCAGATGTAAAAAAAGCAGAGGCTCTTTTAAAAAACACAAATAACATCACACTTTTTGAAATACAAACAAACGATACATGGATAAGGGATTTTGGAGCTATAGACGTAAAAAACGACGATAAAGTGATATCGTATGATTTTACATTTAATGCTTGGGGAGGCAAATTTGATGCTTCACTTGATAATGTGGTAAATAAAATACTATATGGAAGCAAAAAACTTCAAGGCGAACTTGTAAGTATACCTTTGGTTTTGGAAGGCGGCAGTATAGATAGCAATGGCAACGGCGTAATGTTGACGACCAAAAAGTGTCTCCTTGAAGAGCACAGAAATCCACATCTTTCATACACCCAAATAGATACAAAACTAAAAGAACTTTTTGGGTTAAAGAAAATCATTTGGCTTGAAAACGGTTATCTAAAAGGAGATGACACGGATTCGCATGTAGACACTCTAGCCCGCTTCATTACGCCTGACACCATAGCATACACAACTTGTGAAGATGAAAAAGATGAACATTTCACAGAACTTAAAAATATGGAAAAAGAGTTACAAAGTACAGATTTTAATCTGCTTGCTCTTCCTCTTCCAAAACCAATATTTTATGACGGACACCGTCTGCCTGCAACTTATGCTAATTTTGTATTTGTAAACGGCGCACTTATTGTACCTATATATAATGATGAGAATGACAGCATAATTTTAAACCGTTTAAAAAGTGCGCTGCCAAATCATGAAATAGTCGGAGTAGATGCTAGAATCTTTATAAGAGAACATGGTAGTTTGCACTGCGCCACAATGAATAGATACGATAGAGGTCACGCAAAATAGTATTTTCGCAAAAAGTTTTTTGGTGATATAATGCAAAAATTAAAAAATATGGAGTTTTTATGAAAACGGCGCTCATTCAACAAAAATTTCACGGCAATAAAAAAGATACCGTAAAGCATACATGTAAGACAATAGAAGAAGCTGCCAAAAACGGCGCGAAACTCGTAGTTTTAGGCGAACTTCACCAAGACAGATATTTTTGCATAAATGAAAATACGGATAATTTTGATTTGGCTGAAGATTATGAAAA
>JAIROK010000015.1 GCA_031257555.1 Campylobacteraceae bacterium
ATTAAAAAAATGAAACAAATATCAATTAGACTTGATGATGATATAGTGCAAGAATTAGATAAACTTGCAAAAGAAACAGGCAGAAGTAAAACATTTTATGTTAAACAAGCTATTTTAGAACAGTTTGAAGATTTAAAAGACTACTTTTTAGCAAAAAAAGAACTTGAGAATATCAAACAAGGTGTTGATACTCCAATACCCTATAAACAAATCAGAGAAGAGTTACTTGCTTGATAGTAAGTTTTTCCTCAAAAGCCCAAAAAGACTTTAAAAGATTAGATAAAGCTATAAAAAACAGAATAGATAAGTTTCTTATTGAGCTTGAAACTCTTGAAAACCCAAAAAGCAAAGGTAAAGCTTTAATTGGCAATCTTAGTAATTTATGGCGTTATCGCATAGGTGATTATCGCCTTATATGTGAAATTCAGGATGATAGACTAATTATTTTAGTTTTGACAATAGGGCATAGAAGTAACGTATATGATTTACGATGAACGAATAATATAAAGGAGACAATGTGTATACGCATATTTTTAAAGCTCTTGGGTTTGGATTTTTTGCTCTTGGATTTACTTTCTTTAGTGTGTCAGAGATACGTCAATTTATCTCTAAACACAAAAGAATAAATGTAAAACCGTTAGTAGAACCGAAAACAGAAACAGCTGAAGATTTACGCAAATACATTTTATAATTTTAGTTTTCTTTGAAAAGTTCACTTTTCAATACAAAAAATAGAAAATGCCGTATTTTAGGATATTTTGAGAGTTTGAAAAATAAGCTTTAAGGTTTCAAAAAAAACAGTTAAAACTTAAAGTATCTGAAAATAGGGATTAGAGTATTTAAGATTGCAACTAAAAGTTGATAATCTTAAGCAGATAAGATTTATCTCTTTATAACATAAAATCTTTTATGTTATAATAGCATCATGATATCACAAACAGGAGAAAGTGATGATTGTAACTATTGCTAATGCTAACGATAAAATGATAGAAGCATTAAAAAACGTTTTAAAATCATACCCAACGGCAAAGATTGAGATAAAAAAAGAAAAGACTAGCTCTCTTAAAATAGCAATGTCACAGCTTAAAAATAAAGAGTATAAAACTTACGCTGATTTCGAAAGCTATAAGAAAGCAATGAACGGCTAATGTACAGCATTAGGGTTTTAAAAGAATATAAAAGACAATACAAAAAGTTATCCGCAATAGATAAAGAACTTGTTAATAACACAGTCGAAAGACTTGCTAATGACGAAACTCTTGAAGCTAAATATAAAGATCACAAGCTAAAGGGTGAATATAAAGACTTTAGGGAGTGTCATATTAAGCCTGACTTACTTCTAATCTATCAAAAACAAAATGATATTTTACTATTAACTTGCGTATCTGTCGGCTCTCATAGTGATTTATTTTAACCTGCTTACGCTTGGTTGTGGCTTGAAAAACGATTGAATTGGAAAAACTAAGCTCTGCTACTTCCGCAACAAGCAAACAACCGAAGGGCGTTAGGATAAGCAAAGAAAGTTGAATATTATCATCTATCTATGCTGTCTTTATGTTTTTTATATATCATTTGCAATTGTTTGGTTGTATCTTGTATGCGTTTTAGTTTTGCATCATCTATATTTATGAAGTTTGCAATGTTATTTTGTTCTTTAATTAAGCTGTCAACAAATTTACTTTTTTTGTTTATATTTACAACGGCATCAAAATATTTATGTGTTTGACCTGATTTATCTATCGAACTGGCAAGTTTTTCCATCTCATTTTGGGCATTTATAATAGTTATTGTATTTTGAGAATACCGAAGAGATAATAACTTTTGGATATAATTTTTATTCTTTTGCTGTACATTTATATTCTCAATTATGGCATTATTTTTATTGTCAAAGCTGTTTAAACGTTCTATATTGTACGAGATATCTTTTAATATGTTAATAAGTCTATATCCGCTTTTAAAGCTTGCAAGACTTGATTGCTTCAATAAGTTAATTTTCTCATCAGTTGCAACAGATTGGTTTAATACTTTATTTTCCAAAGTTTTTTTATAATTTTTGAGAGTAGATTTAATATTTTTAAGGTGCAACTTGTTGTATAGTGATAATTCTTTATTAATAAGCAACCTATCGACGATATTGTCTACTTTTGTAAAGTCACTAAATGTATTACCTAATCGCATAGTTTCGGTTTTTGAAAATTTAATGTCATTGCATAAATTCTTTACTCTATTATATTCGGATCTAAGCCTTTGTATTTCTTGATAATTTAAAAGTTTAGAGTTGCTAATTTTATCTAAAAGGTTATCAGTTTTCATGTCATGTATTTTATTCGTTAAATGAGAGTCCATCTCTTTATGCCATTGAATCTTTTTATAGAGATTATCAAGTTTTAATCCCAAGTTAGTTTGTAATTTTTCAAAAAGCAATGTATCTTTTATCTTATTGTATTTAAGAGTAATATCTAATTTTATAGTTTGTTCTTTTAAAAAATTAACTTCCATATCCCTATCATGCCTATAAAAATTTTGGTAGTGAAAATTTGAATTATAGTAGTTAAGCGCATCGGCAAAATCGTCTCTTAGCATTGTGAAAAAGTTTCTGATTTCATTTTGTGTATTAAAATGCATTTTGCATTTTGTGAATTTATTATTTTTATTAATTATTACATGGATATGTGGATTATTTTGATGTGAATGTTCAACCATGACATATTTATATTCAGTGAAATTTTTTTGCATCACATCTACTACTGATTTTTTTAGTGCCTTCATATTTCGTATAGATTTATCTTCATCAATGGAAAAGATTAAATGCCAAGCCTCTTTGGAGTTCTTTTTATAAGAAAAATCCTGCTGCCAATTCTCTAAAATTTTTTTCAAATTTAATTCATCACTATTCTCATTTATGGCAAAAGATTCATTAGAGTTTCTAATTATATAATCTAAAGCATTTTTAACGCTTTTTGGAGATAGATTTGATATTAGCTTGACAACAGGTTGTTTTATCATTTTTGCTTTTATTTGCCCAAATTTTTTTTGCAATTTACCTTTATAAAGCTCTACAGTTTTTTTGATTTTTATCTCGTCATATTCAAGAATATAGCTGCTAATGGTTTTCATAATGCACATTGTAGCATAAATAATCTTATTTAAAAATGGCAGGATAACCTAAAAATACATAATATTTATTGTTTTTTTTAGTTTTTAGTCCCTTAAATACGTGATTTATATAGCTACTTGTTTGGATTTAATATTATTTTAATATTTTATTCTGTATTATTTCATTAAATATTTTTAAAGGGGCTCGTTTATGTTTAAATATGCAAAAAGCACGGTACTTTTTTTGGTTTTAACAAATTTTGCCTTTGCTGCCAGCAGTGAAGCTGGAGCAAAATTTGAACAAGTTGTTCAAAATGTTTATAACATTCTGACAAGCGGTATAGTTGCGGGGCTTGTAAGTCTTGTTGTGTTTGCTATAGCCATAATGTTAATATTGAAAATGGTTGAACCGGCGAAATGGTGGTTTATATCTGCTTTGTGCGGCATTGCTTTGATTTATGGCGGAGTTGCTATCGCAAATGCATTAGCAGGATAAAATTTGTGATTACAGTAAACAACATAAGAGAGATAACTAAAAAAGAAAAAATAAAAGGATTAAGCAGAAATGCATGGGCAATATCAGCCACATTTGCAGCAACTTTATTTCCACACATTATTTTTTATTCTATTTTAGTTTTTCTCTTTTCTTTGGCTGTTTTTTATGTAATAGAATTTTTTGATGAAGATTTTATAGATATATTTATCGCAAGATTACAAGTGCAGGCAAAAAATGAGTATTTTGGATAGAGTTGTAAACATATTTGCTGATAATCTGAACACGCTGGCAGACGATAATAATATATTGGGGATTTACAACGAACAAACATTGGTTACAAAAGATGCAAATTTTGTTATTGGTTATGAGCTTGCGGGCATTAGTCTCGCATCAATAATGCCTGATGAAGAGGAGGAAAAAGCTCAAACACGCAATATATTTTTTTCAAAAATGAGTGATACTATAAATATCAACATATTTGTAAAAAGAAATTCCATCAAATTGAATAGAGATAAAGAGTTTCATATTCTCAACCGCTACTCAAAACCCATAATTGAAAAATGGGAAAAAGACTATCATGCTTTTAGTGTTAGCTATTATGTAGTTTTATCAACAAGGGCAAAAACCTTCACAAATTATCTTGAACAAAAAAGAGACAAGATAACAAAAGAACAGAGTAATACCGATAGTATAAATATAAGATATAAGCAATTAGAAGAAGCCGGCATACAACTTAAATTGCAATTGGCTGATTTTAAGCCAAAAATGATGTCTGCGCAAGAACTTTTAAACTTTTATGCAGGCTACTGCAATATGCAAGAAACAAATGTCCATGCAAAAGAAGGATTACTGTCAGATAATTACATCAGCAGCAATTTGACTTTTAAAAAAGACTATTTTATACATTTTAGAGATAGCGAAGAGGTATATAGCCGCTTTGTAAGCGTTAAAGCATATGATACCGAAGAGATAAAATCAACTTTAATGAATCAGCTTTTAGCCTGCGATTTTGATTTTATGGTCAACTTTAATATCAATACAATTTCTAAAGGTTCTGCTAAATGGAAATTGGATCAAAAAATTAAAAATGTTTCTGAAATTGTTGTTGAAGAATTAATGTTTTTAAGAGAAGAGGTAGTAACAGATAGAGAGACTATGCTCTATTTTAGTTTCTCAATTTTAGTTAATGCCGCCTCAAAACAAGAACTTGATAAAAATTGCGAAAAAATAAAGTCTATATTGGTTAGTCATGGACTTGTAAGCGTACAAGAGACGATAAATCAAAAACCGCTCTATTTTAGTTTTTTTCCAAGCAGAGATAATCTCAATTCCAGGAAAAGAGTACAAACGGCATCAGCAATATCCACAATTTGTGCATTTGAAAAAGATATTATAGGCTTTACAAAAAACAGTTGGGGAGAAATGCCTGTTACCATATTAAAAAACATAAGCAATTCACCTTACTTTTTTAACTTTCACCTCACATCTGATACAAATGCAAATGGGCATTGTTTGATAATAGGGAAAACAGGCACAGGTAAAACAACATTGATGAGTTTTTTGATGATGTGCTTGACAAGGTATGACATAAATATTTTTGCTCTTGATAAACTAAGGGGTATGCATAATTTTTGTACATATCTTGATGGTGAATATAATGATATAGATGAACAGTTTAAATTAAATCCGTTTAGTTTGGACGGCAGCCGTGAAAATAGAGTTTTTTTACAAACATTTTTAGAGATGATGGGCAGTATTGACAATAGAACAGAACACGAAGAACAACAGGCAATAAGGGATACTATAGAGAGCCTATACTCAATAAACAGCAATGTAAGATTTAAAGACTTTTATGACTCTCTTATAAGGCAAGAGGGTTTAAGGATTAGATTTCAACAATACTTAGACGGTTTTTTTGATAACGATGATGATGCACTGAGTTTTCAAAATCAAATCAATATTTTAAACATGGACTCTGTCTTAAAAGACAAAGAGACAGCTTCGCTTATGGCATTTTATGTTTTTCATAAAATACTCTATGATGCAAAAACAAAGAACAAAGGTACATTTGTTTTTGTAGATGAAATGAAAGATTATTTAAATAACGAAATAATGGCAAAACGGTTGCTTGAGACAATACTTGAAATTAGAAAACTCAATGGTGTGGTAACTCTTGGTGTGCAAAATTTGGATTTCTTTGATGAAGTTGCAAATGCAAAAAGCTGGATTGACAATATGGCTCATTTTGTGATTTTTCCTACAAACAATACAGAGTCATTGGAAAACTACATTGAGTTATCACCAAATGAGCTTAGATTTTTGAAAAATACCGGTGCAAATGAGAGGAAATTTTTATATAAAAACAACTTTACCAAAGAGAGCGTTATTTTAGATTTTAATCTTTCCAAAATAGGTAAATTTGTAAAGATATTTACCTCTGACAGCGCAAAAGTCGCTCGCATGAAAGAGCTTAAAAATACGCAAGTAAATTGGCGTGATATATATTTGGATGAATGAAAGATATAAAAATAAATTCAACACAAGGAGTAACCGATGGCAACGGCAATGGAATATGATGTCTTAAGAGAGATAGGTTCAGAAATAAGTGGTATCTTTTCAAGAGTGCTTGAAGATAACGACGAAGAAGGACAAGAGGATAGAAAAAGGGTTAATGAGATATACCGCGATATTCTTAACAATGTTGAATATCAATATATTGATTTTAATAGTGTATCAGAAGAGCTTTGCACGATAAGAGATAAATATAAAAATAGACCGTATAGTAAAAAATTTGCAAAGCTTATCGCAGAAGAAGATAAGAAATTCGGAAGGTTATAGTATGCAAAATAATCTGTCAGCTTTTAGTGAACAAGCATTATTAAAGAGTTTTGAATTTGCATGGCAAGAGCTTATGGAGCGCTCCAATGCACTCCCTCAAACCAACAAAACAGCCTTTGTTTTAGGTGGACAGCCAGGAAGCGGCAAATCAAGTTCAGCCGAAAAGATAAAACAAGAGTTTTTAGATGGCAACTGCATATTCATTTCAGGAGATGATTTTAGGAAATACCACCCTAAATATAAAGAGATAAACAAACAGTTTCACTCTCAAATGCATGAATATACGAGTGAATTTGCAAGTAAAATGACAGAGCTTTCTATAAGAAGAGCTGCGGAGAGAAACTATAATATAATCATAGAAGGAACGTTTAGAACTACAAAAGCACCTTTATATACATTAGAACAGCTTAAACAAAACGGTTATAAAACAGGCGCTGCGATAGTTGCTTGCCCAAAAGATTTAAGCTGGCTAAGCACAATTGAAAGATACAAAAGAGAGAGACAAACAGGAGGCGATGGCAGAGTAGTATCAAAAGAAGCTCATGATTATGTTGTATCTGTTTTAGGCGATAATGCTAAAGCTGTATATAATCAGAAAAGCGCATATGATCTGTTTGTAGTATATAAAAGAGACACCAAGGGAGTAAGCCTTATATACAACAATAAAACAGACAAAGAGTTTGATAAGAAAATCATAGAAAATGTATTAAATGATAGAAGTTTATCAAAAAATATTGGTCTTAAAAATCAAAAATCTGCCAAATTGGATTTTTCAAAAGATCTAAATAGATAAAGGAGAAAAAATGAAAAACGTTACTTCAAAAGAGATAGACGATATCTTGCACGATATGGCGACAAGCGATTGGGATGCAGGAGCTGAAATATTGGCTCAAGGACATCCGATTGTCTATGTTGAGGATGATACACCAGAAGGGCATGTATTAAAAGAGTATCCAAACGGCAGAATAGAGCTTATAAAAGTTGACATGCAAAATGACAATGATGAAATAATTAAGGTCATAAAAGATGGAAAATAGACCTCAGTTAGTAGTCATTGCAGGTCCTAATGGAGCAGGTAAAAGCACACTAACCGAACATTTTATATTTAAAAAAATACATATTATCAATCCTGACGTTATAGCCCAAGAACAATCTTTATCTGTTCTTGAAGCCGGCAGAATAGCTCTTGAACAGAGAAAAGAGATGTTTAAAAACGCCCAATCGTTTGCTATTGAAACAACATTGACAGGAAACGGCGAGATAAGACTTATGCAGGAAGCCAAAGAGCAAGGCTATAAAGTAAATCTTGCTTATGTTGGAATTAATAATGCATTTTTATCTAACAAAAGGGTAAAAGAAAGAGTTATCAAAGGTGGACATAATGTTCCAAGCGAAGATATTTTAAGAAGATATGACAGAAGCATAAATAATTTGCCAAAAGCTTTGGAAATTGCTGATAGAGCCTATGTATTTGATAACAGCAAGAGTAAAAGACAACTTTTATGTATAAAAAAAGACCAAATGATAAAGCTAAGCAATAAAAAACTTCCTCAATGGTTTAAAAATACAGATATTGCCAAAAAATCCATTGATTTTTCAAAAAGCTTAGATAGATAAGAGAGGTTAAACCTATGAAAAAGATAATCACAGCGCTATGTAGTACACTGTTTTTATCAACAAATGTTTTTGCTTTAGGCGGAGATGTTGTTACAGATCCGGGTTCTTACGTATATTACGCAGACCAGCTAAAAGCGCTTAATGATCAAATCAAATCTGCTGTTGAAATGTTAGACCAGCTTGATAAGGCAAATAAAATGCTAAATGATGTAAAAACAGGAATCAACGATGTGGGAAATCTTATTTCTAATCCTACTAGTGAATTGCAAGGTTTTTTATATATATTGCGAGGTTTACAAAATAAAGTAGAAAAAATAAACAATGGAATTAATGATGTAGGCTTAGAGACTTTTTTAACAAATTCTCATATGATAGCTAATTCTACGGATAAAATAGCCGCTAATAATTTTTTGAATGTTTTAATCAAAGACGAAAATGATGAAACATTAAAAAAGCTTTATGATGAATACAAAAGAGCCATGAATGAAGGCACTTATGAACAATTTAGCCTTGCAAGCGACAGACTTAGTGCATATTTAAATGCTAAAGGCATAACATTTGATCAACTAAAAAGAGATGCCGCTTATGCTGTTATTGATGCTTGGCGTAATTACAATCTTGATGTTAATGAGATACAAGAGAGAGAAGATAGAGTTAAAAGGTGGGCACAGCATCTCAATAATATCCAATCAAGCAAAGACTTATTAAAACAGACACAAATCACAAATCTTATTTTACTTGATATGGCTGAAATACTTCAAAAACAATATGAACACACCATGTCTATGGATTATGCTATCTCTTTGGGCATGATAGCTGGAAGTAATGGCAAAAAGACAAATGTTGAGAATTATAGCAATGTAACAAAAACAATCCAAAGAGATGAGGGGAGGGTAAAAACAGGTGAAAATGATGTTCAAAAGATGATTCGCGAAAATGAAGAAAGATTTGATGAAATGGAAAAAGATATTTTGGGTCTACCAAAATTTAGACGAAGTTTTTAAGGAGTTCAAATGAAAAAGATGGTTTTAGGTTTAGCGATATTGTCGCTTGTGGTTGGTTTTATTAATGCTGATGAGACAAAAAGTAGAGAGTATTATAAGTCTCATCAAAAAGAGGCTATAAAGAAATCCAATGAATGCGTAAAAGCTGAAAAGGCAGCAAGGAAACAGTGGAATAGTAATTTCACTTTTAGCGATGAATGTTTTAATGCTTATATGGAAAACCCTGAAATTAGTGATACGTATAAAATGATACGTAAAAATGAAAAAGAATTTGACAAAATGGAAAAAGATGCTTTAGGATTGCCAAAATTTAGACGAGAAATATAGGAAATAACTTGAATACTTTTAAACAACTTGCAGCATTATTTCAACAAGTAGGTGATATCATAGGTGTGATAATTTATAATGCTTCAAAAGATATATTTGATAGTGCATGGTTTGTTGCTGCTTTTACGCTTGCTATACTTATTTATGGTATAAACACAATCAATAATGGTATTAATAGAGAAAGGGTTATAAGAGCTATATCTTTTCTTATAATGTATGCTTTGATATGGATGTTCTTGCATAATAAAACCGTATATAATTTACTTGTAAATTTTATGGATATACCAAACACTATTCTTTCACAAGGCATAAATGCTGTTATAACTGGTAGCATAGGAAAAATAATTCTTCCACAAGATGTAGTAATAGAAGTTTCAGGTTCGTTCGCAGATACTGCTAAAAATATATTAGATGCCGATGGATGGGTTTTACCCAAAGTTATGTATGTGATTTTTTGTATGACGTCTATGGTACTTATAATAGCAATAGCTGGATTATCTATAATATCAATATTTATTGCACAAGTTGTTTTCTCACTTTTTCCATTAATAGTGCCTTTTGCATTGTGGAAGCAAACAAGAGGACTAGTGTTTTCATGGGCTAAAACATATATAAGCTACTCTTTGTATGCTCCTTTGGCTACGCTTTTTGGAATGTTTGCAATAAAGTTAGCCAAATTTACGAAAGAGGAACTTACCAAACAATCAATATCTGATATGGATTTTCAAATTATAAGTTCAGTTATAATCGGTCAAATCATTATAATCTTTTGTGTATTTAAAATCCCCACTATCATCAATCAAATCATTGGCTCTCAAAACGAGGGCGGCAGCTTAGCGGGAACAATATCATCTTTGGCAACAGCCGGAAGAGCGGTATCGGGAACTACGAAAACGGCAGCCGGCGGGTTGCATGCAGGAAGAGTAGGTATTGGAAAAGGGATAAGCACAGCAAAAGCGGTAGGAGACAAAGCTGCCGAAGTAGTAGATAAACTGTATAAGAAATTTAGAGCTTCGTAAAAGGATATAAAATGACACATTACACAGAATCACATAGTTTAGAAGAGAGCTTGGAAAAGCTCAAAAAGTATAAAGACAAAATCAGCGATGAAATATACTCAAAAATAGAGAGCGGCATTTGGGATTTTGCTCAAGAAGACATGTATTGTGATGAAAAAGATATAGAAAACAGTATAGCTTTTTTTGAGGGTAAAAAAACCAGAGAAGAGTTAATAACAGAAATCAGAGGAAGTTTTAAACAAGTGCAAGTGAATAAATAGATTAGATCTAAGGGGGAAAGAATGCTTAATGATAGTATTGAGGAACTAAAGATAGAGTGGGCAAATGAGAGAAAAGACAGAAAAGAAAAGAATAACACAATATCTTATGAACCAAAAAACTTGGAAGAGAGTTTGAAAATACTTGAGAAGTATAAAGGTGGCATTAATGAGGAACTATATTCTGATGCAAAGCAAATTATTTGGAATTTTGCTCAATTTGAAGTATATTGGGATGAATATGATATTGATGAGTTCATAAAATCACGTGAAAATAAACTTGAAGATGACAAGAACTTTAAAGATGAATTATTTGTATATAGAAAAATAAAAAAAAGATAGAGCATACCTATGGATGAATTTACAAAAAAATGGCTTGAGTCTAATCTTTTAGGAGCCAAAACAATAGAAGAATTACATGTTCTTGAAAGACGAGCTACGAGAATCAATGCAAATTATTTAATGGATAATCCAATTAAAGGTAACTTTGACTATAAACACTTAAAAAATATCCATAAAGCTCTATTTGAGAATGTTTATACATTTGCAGGTCAAGATAGATTTGATATGGGTATTTATGATAGTTTTGGCAAGAAAAGCTTACAAGGAGATATGGTATGGTTCATATCAGGATTGGAATTGCCAAAACATGCCGAAAGGCTTTTTGACGAATTGAAGGCAAAAAATAATTTGAAAGGTTTGAATTATTCCCAATTTGCAAAAGAGGGAGTTAGTTTTTTTATTGAATTAAATAAATTACATCCGTTTCGTGAAGGTAATGGCAGAACGCAGCGTATTTTTATGTGCCAGCTTGCAAAAGAGGCAGGCTATGAGCTTAATTTGGCTAAGGGCATTACAAAAAATGAGATGACAAATGCTTGTATAAATGGAATGAGATGTGGACGTATGAGTATGATAAGAATATTTTCCAGAAATTTAAAACCTTTGGAATTTGAAAAGACTAAGCCAATAGAAAAAAATTTTGGAAGAGAAAGATAGAAGGAGAAAAAATGAAAAGAATTATAGGTTTAGCAGTTTTAACTGCTTTGGTTTTTGGTTTTAGTGGCTGCGAAAGCAAAGAGGAGAAGGAGATAAGGCTTTTTAAAGAGGCTATGATTAAGGAAGAAAAAGCCAAAAAAGAGAAAAGAGAAAAAAAGGAAAAATGGATAAAGACTTATCAGTCTGACATTAAAAAGGCAAAAAGTAAAACTGAATCTTGTGAAAAGAACAGCAAGTCAGATGATGAGTGTGAAATAGCCATACAGATATATTATAAAGACTACTATAAATCACATCAAGATGAAATCAAAGCACAGTCTATAGAATGTGACAAGTCTTACGAGGCTTATTCAAGTGCAAAATGCTCAGCATTGGGATTAGCGAAGCGTGAAATTGAAGAACAAAAAAGAGAAGAGGAGCAAAAGAAATGGACTCTATATTATGAAGAGCATTTTGATGAGGCGCAAAAAGAGGCAAATGATTTTAATTGCAAATATAGTTTTGGAGGCGTACCACAATGTGCCGCTGCTCGAGAAGTAGTCAAAAAGAAGCAAGAAACAGAAACCAAATAGGAAACGAAATGAAAACTATAGCAAAGATTATATTAGCGGCAATAATTACTCTGTTTATCAGCGGATGCGCAGATAAATATAAAGGCTTGAAAAAATCACCTTGCGCTTGTTTGGAGCAGGAGATAAGTAATGTTTGAAAAGGTGAAAGACGGCATAGCTTTATATAATGCCGAAAAGCGCTTAATAGGCTTTTTATTTACAATTTGCACCGTTCAATTTGCGGCTATTATCATACTGCTTATAGTTATTCTCTTTCTCTTTCCATTAAAAGAGAAAGAGCCTTATTTGGTGCATTTTTCAACAGCTGAACAAAACTTTGTTACGGTTGAAAAGGCAGATTATAATATCCGCACTAATCAAAACGTACTAAATGCTCTTGTAAGTACTTATGTAAGAAACAGGGAAACAATAGACCAAATAACAGATAAAGAACGCTTTGAGGTTACAAGACTGCAAAGCGCTTCAAATGTTTGGAGAACATTTGAGGAGATAATAAATACTAAAGATTCTATTTATACAAATAAAAAAATCAAAAGAGAGATTAATATTGTTAATATCGCTTTTCTAAAGCAAAACATTGCTTCTGTTGACTTTGTGGCAAAAGTAACAAATAGTGAAAGCGGTACATTGATAAGCGAGACAAGATATAGAGCTGTAGCCTCATTTGGTTTTCAAGATCAAACCATAAAAGCCGAAGAGAGCAATAAAAATCCAACAAGTTTTTTAGTGCGTGATTATGGCGTAACACAAATTACAATACCGGGAGCATAAATATGTTAAAAAAAGTAATAATATCTATATTGATAATATTTAGCGTTTTGCGGGCACAGGAGTCTATTTTTCTTGATGATTCTCAAGCCGGTGGAAATATAAATGTTGATGGCAGCGCCTTATATGACATGATTGATTTGAATGCTATTCAAGATGTATTTTTTAATAAAAAGCGCACTGGCAATGAGAATGTTTTAAATTTGACATTTCAACATGGGAAAACCTATAAAGTAAGAACACGCTATGCTATGACTACTACAATAATACTTAAAGATGACACAATTATTGATGCGATTTTAGGAGATGAGCAGGGATTTTCAAAAATTACTTTCAAAAAAGATAAATATGATTTGTCAAACATAGTAATTATTAAGCCTAAACTTATAGGAATAGACACAAGCCTAACTATTATAGGTGAGAGCGGGAAAATATACCCTTTTTATCTCTTTTCTACAGACCATAACAGCAAATATAATCCGCATATGATTGTATATGTCGGAAACGGTGATAAGATAGACAGTTTAAATATAAGAAATTTAGACAAAGAGGCATTTGAAGCAGATATAAAAAGAAGAGTAGATGAACAAAATGGCAGCAAAGAATATATTATTATAGGCGATAATGTAAATGAAGTAAAAATTGACACAGATGATATAAAGAGGGGCTATGTACAATCAGGAGCTGACAGCTTAAGAGCGCTGGATATTTTTAATGACAAAAAATGGACATATTTTAGATATGACAAAGATAGAGCAGACAGCAGGTTTCCTGTTATTTATAGAGTTGTTGATGGTTATGATAATCCTGTAAATTCAAGAATTGTCGGAAATTATATTATAGCTGAAACGATATCCGATAAATTTACTCTGCGCATTGGTGATGAATACGTATGCGTAAGGAAAAACAGGTGAAGCCGGCACTTAAAGTTTTAATTATCACCTTTATTTTCGTTTTTTTAGTAGTAGGCTCTTTAGTATTGTATGTTCTTTTTTTAGATGACACAATACAAGCCGAAGAAGAAGATAATGATTTCATAGATACAAGATTTCCTCTATCCAGCTATCTGTACCAAGAGCAGCAAAGCAATATCCCAACAAATATGGAAACAACACCACAAAATTATGTAATACCGCAAATTGATGAAGAAACTACGACGGCAGATGCACTCGCAAGAATTAAAGAGAATGCATTAGCAAACATTGAACATACAGATGAAAAACAATATGATGAGTCTATATTTCCTGAAACAGATTTAAAAGAGCAGACGCGTAAAGCTTTACTTGCTTCAAGATTAAATATAGGTATCAGTACAAATATACCATCGTCAAGTTATATATCCGCTGTAAACAGAATTGATTATGGCGCTGACAGGTTTGAAAATTATAATACAAGAGACGACGGCACCAATGAACACAAGCTTCTTAGAACAATAACTGCAGACAGAATGATACCGGCAATTTTAATAAATGCCATTACAAGTGATTTGAGTGGTAAAATCGTGGCGCAGGTGGAAGAAGATATATTTGCCGCTATGGGCAGAGCCGTTTTGATACCAAAAGGCTCAAGAATTATTGGAGAGTATATCAACAACAATAAGCTTGGTGAAAACCGACTGCAACTAGTGTGGACAAGAATTATTACGCCGCATGGCATTAATATTTTACTGACTAATACGCAAAGCGCTGACGTTATTGGACAAAGCGGCGTACTTGGAGAACTTGACAATAAATATTGGGAGAGATATGGGCTTGCTTTGACTCTATCTACGCTTAGTAATGCACTAATGATACTTATAGCAAATGAGACTCAAAACTTTGATAATTCTCAAACACAAACAATACTGGATAAAAGTGGCAATGACATATCTACGATTATTAATCATATTATCAAAGAACAGATAAAAGTAAATCCTACTATCAGGATTGAGGCGGGCAGCAGGATTTTTATTAATCCTACTGTTGACATATGGCTTCCAACACCTAAAGGTAAAGAGGTGCTGGCACAATATTTTGACACAAAATAGTTTTAAAGGAGCGAGCAATGAAGAAATTTACAGTTATGCTTTTGGCTATAGTTAGTTACGTATTTGCAGCTGCAAATACAGATAGCGGATTAGAAGTAAAAATGCGTAGAGATGCCAATTTGGCATCATCTGTTGAGATACTTGAGGCTGAGCCAATACTTAATATATCTCAAAAACTAATTATGAGAGGCGAGAGCAAGGCAGATAAAAATGGTAATGTAAAAATCCGATTTGACAGAATAGAGTATAACGGCAAATCGTATGATTTAAGTACTCCATTTTATAGAACATCAAAACTTAAAAATCAGAATAATGCTGTATTAAAAGAGAATACAAAACTCTCATTAACAGGTGGCAGCAAGCAAGAAATTTTAGATATACTTAATAACAAAAAAGAACCGAGCAGTACCAATAAAGCAACTGATAATAATAGGAATGCTGGCGTTGGTACTATAGCAAGCGGTGGCAGCAGCAGTGGCGGTGGAGGCTACACAAGCGGAGGCGGAGGTTATACAAGCGTAAGTCCATATGCCGGCTATGGTTCAAGCGGCACAGATAGTTCGACAGGCAGTACAAGCAACACAGAAGCTGCCACATGCAAAACACCTTACATAGATGGCAGCAGTGGAATTGCTATTGCATGGGCAAAGGAAGATGGTGCATGTGTGGAATATCAATCTAACTCTATATATGAAAAATTTGATACAAGAACATGCAAAAGTAAAATAGATTATACAAATAATAAAATAGAGCTTGGGGTAGAGCTTTACGCGACAATGGACAATGGCAAAGAGTATAAAGTACAAAATTGTGAATTTTTAAATGAAATTGACTTAAGCAATGAAATAGGAAGCTGCAAAGCAACACCTGATTATGATAATAATTTAGCCCTTATTCAAAAACAGTATTTTTATTATCATAATGGTGAAAAAGTTTCAGTTGGACAGTGCGTGCCGACTGATTTAAAATTACCGCTTAAATATGATAGCACAATCTGCAACCAAGATAAACATGATTTTATCAATAAATACTCTATAGATCAAGCGCAGGCTTATTATATGGCAGACAATAAACGCTATAATGTGGGAGAGTGCGTAAACAATCAAGAAGTTGATTTATATGAACATTTTTATGATGATACGGCTTGTGAATGGCAGATGGTCAATGATAGGGTATTTTATAAGCAAAGAGTGGCTTATTATGACCTATTAGGACAAAAACAGTTTGCAACAGACTGCGAAACTTATGCAAGCGGAGGCGTGGATATACAAGAGGAATTTGCAGGATATGTATATCAAGAACAGGCTCGTCAAGCTCTTAGAAAAGTCAATAAATATTTTATAGTTCCAGGAACAACAAAAAAGATTTATACCGATACGGATGTTGTAACAAGTAAAGCTTATCCATATCAAGAAGAGAGCTGCGGATGGGAGCATAATGACACTACAAAAGTATCCTGGTTTATGTCCAGGTTTTGGTTTAATGATACCGATGAAAATGTAAGAGTGGATTTAGAGGATAGCTGCCATCTGAAAACACAAATTGCTTATGTGCTTGATGGCAGCATAAAAGAGACTGTGAAAGAGACTTTGGAAAATAAAACTGTTATTTTTGATGGCACAGGTTATAAAATATACGGTATCGATGGATATTTGGATAATCAGCCAAATTATGCAAGGAATTATGAATCTTTATCTTGCAACTACGGAATAAGCAGCTCCACTATATTATCTGGTGGTAGTCATTATCAAAATAGTGGTAATTGCTTAATAGCAGCAGAAAGCACTATAAGGCTTAATCCATATTGTGAAGAAGAACCATCCATTGCAAAAGCAGGTTTTTATTACTCTAATATTTGCCCATTTTCTTTACAAATCAATAAAGGAATTGCATCCAATGAGCAAAGCATGGATTTTTTTAGAACTTATCTTGGAGAGAAGCAATATGCTGGACAAATTTCATATAGTGGGCAAGATGCTACAACGGTTGATAGAACTGGCGAAGGTCCACCAACATCCCACTATAGATATAATGGAACTTTTGAGTTTAAAATAACTCTGCCAAATGCAAACAATCAAGTAATTGATGTAAAAGAGATGAAAGAGCAGTATATACGAGGTGATGGTTCAAAATTTACAGCGCAAGAGAGCATAATAAGATATATAGCAAAATAGAAAACTTATTTGGACGCAAACTTGCGTCCAAATCCTAAATTTAAAGGTAGAAAAATGGGTGAAGATACAAGAGAGATAATTGAAAACATTAAAAATTCAAGCGCTTTAATAAAAAAAATAGAGAAACTTGAAAAAGAGCTTGATAATGATAAAAAAGCTTTAAAAATAAAAGAGATGAAACTGTATAAACTACATGAACAGCTTAAAGCTAATTTGTCAAAAGTTAAAGAATGATCACAAAGGTTTTACAGCACAAGTTAGATATGCTTGACAAATATCTTAAAAGCGGCGCAAATGAGATAGTAATTAATAAGCCTCAAGAGATATTTTTGGATAGATTGGGCATGTGGGAGAGGTTAGAAGACAGTGATATTTCCCTCTCTTTTTTAAAAGATTTTTGTACAGAACTTGCAAGTGCGAGAGAGCTTATGTTTAATGCTGATAATCCTATTTTATCGTGCTCAATTCCAACTACAACTTATAGAGTACAGGCGATTCATCAAGTTATGCTAAGAGATTCATCAATAAGCGTTACGATTAGAATACCAAGTACGCATAAGTTTAAAATTGAGGATTTCAAGCTTGAATGCAAGCATAATTATAATGACTTTAAACAGATGGTGCGAGATAAAAAAAATGTTTTAGTAAGCGGCGGGACAGGCACAGGTAAAACATCTTTTTTAAATACTCTTATGGATGAAATTGATCCTAATGACAGGATAGTTACTATTGAAGATAGTCCGGAGCTGATAATCTCAAATATCAATAAGTCTCAAATTTTAGTGCCTAAAATAGAGACTAAGAAAATGAGTTATGAAAATGCGTTAAACAGCACAATGAGAATGCGCCCCGATAGAATACTTCTTGGCGAAATAGATACCCGCAATACTATGAGTTTTTTAAGACTTTCAAATACGGGACACTCAGGAATGCTTTCAACTCTGCATGCAAACAGCGCGGAAGATGCGATAAAAGCAATTATTACAAATGCAATGTTTGGTTCCCAGCAGGTTGTGGAAAATGTTTTAATATCATACATAAAAACGGCAATAGATTACATAATACAGATACAAAGGAAGGGGAAAGAGAGAGTAATTAGTGAGGTTTTAAACATAAAGGCTGCATTATGAGAGAGAACAAATTAAGATTCAATATTATAGTAACGAAAGAAGAGCATGAGATTATTAGAAAAGAGGCAAGAAAACGAAAAAAAACAATGAGCACATTTGTTAAAGATGCCGTTTTTAGAAGAATGAACAATAAAAGAATAGTTCAATTAGAAAAGATAGTTTTATTAAATGAAGAAATTATCATTAATACGGCAAAAATGGGCAGTAATCTAAATCAGATGGCAGCACACTTAAACAGTGGATTTGCAATAAGAGAAGAGGAATTTTATACTTTAGCTGAAGAGATTAAAAAGAATACAAAAAAACTAACTGAAGAGATGAAAGAGATAAATGATGTACTAAAAAAGGAGTTTTTTTATAGATGAGTGATAAGTTGACATTTTTAAATCAATATTTTTTAATTGGGGTTTTTATATCGGGGCTGCTTGTTATAGTAGCAACAACACTGAGAAAATGGAATGCACAGGGCGAAATGAACAGATATTCTGCTAAAGAGATAGTGCAAATAATATTTAAAAGAGTAGGCATATTAATATTGGCAATTTTACTCTCAATCCCTGTTTTTGCTGTTGCACTCTATATTGTTTTTGATATGCCTTTAAAAGAATTGCCAAAAGCAGTTATACAAATCACTGAACATATAAGTGATGGAAAATTTAAAAGCTTTAAAAAAGAGTTATGGCTATGTTTGGCGTGGGCATTTTTACCAATATTTTTAGCTTTTGCATATTTTTTAAAACCGCCAAAAGCTACACAGTATGGCAAAGCAAAATGGGGCAAAAAAAGCGATGTGCTTAAGATGGGATTGAATTTTAATGATGGTTTCACACTTGCAAAGGCTTTTGGAAAGGAAATAAAATATAATGCGCCGCTTTCTTGTCTTGTTGTAGCGCCTCCTGGCACAGGTAAAACATCAGCCATAGCTATACCAAATCTTTTAAATATAAAAGAATCTTTTATTGTAACAGATGTTAAGGGCGAATTATGTGCCTTGACAAGTGAATATAGAAAAAATGTATTAAAAAATAAAATCTTGATTTTTAATCCTTTTGGCAGCGACAACAATTTTTGTTTCAATCCTTTTGCAAAAAGAACAATGGAAAAATTAGGTATAGCTGAACAGATGGCGCTTGTTAAAGAGGTAGCCAATATCATTTTTATTAAAGAAAGTAGTCATGATGACCATTGGCGACAGCAAGCAATTAGTCTGTTTGTTTTCTTTACGATGTATTATGTATCAAAAAATGGCGAAGCTACACTGTTTGAAATACATAGGGCTCCAAAAAAAGATTGGTCGGAGGAGCTTAACGAAGACAGCATTATAGAGATAGCTGAGAAAAAAGCGCTTACGGGGGAAGATACAAATATTTTAAAAGCATTTTTGAAAGAAGCTGGAGATGATAAGAATCTTGATATGATAATCAGAGACTATGCAAGGCAGTTTTTTGCTACACCGGCAAATGAATTTGGCTCAATACTTTCTACTTTTGCAAGATTTACAAATCTATTTGGAGACTATAGAATACAAAAAGTAACCGATACAATGAGTTTTGATTATGAGGATTTACGCAAAGAGAATATAACCGTCTATCTTAAAACATTAGAAAAAGATATACCTGTATTATCGCCTCTTATTAGAATTATTATTGACTCTATTGCAAAAAATTTAATGGTTAGAGAATCAAAAGCGCCTAATGAGAGAGTTTATATGTTGATGGATGAGTTTGTGAGATTTGGCAAGCTGGAGTTTTTATTAGAGCTTCCGGCAATTTCGCGCAGTTATAATATAGCTGTTATCTTTATCACTCAAAGTTATGCGCTTATTAAAAAACACTACAGTGAAGACGATGTTAAAATATTAAGTGAAACAATAGCATATCAAGTCGTATTTAGAATGAATAATGCAAACAGCGCAGAAGAGGTGGCTAAAGAGATAGGAGATTATACGGCAAGAAAAACAAGTGAAAGCACACAAGGAACTAAATTTTTTGGCAGTGTATCTACAAGCGAAGAGGCAAGAAAACTATTATCGGCTCAAGATATTCTAAATATACCATCAGATAAAGTTATCATCCTTACAACAGGACATAAAGCAAAACCGATTTTAGCAACAGCAAATTTTTATTTTAAAGATAGCTCAATGAGCAATAAAATCAAAAAATTCTCTAAAAAGGATTAAATATGGCAAATGTGGTAGTAATTAGCGGACGACTTGTAGCTGATGCCAAAAAAATTGAAAGGCAGACAAAGGAGAAAAATTTTACCATTGTAAATTTTACTTTAGCGCATAATCACAACAAAGATAAATCATCTTTTTTTGATGTAACATTGTATGGCGAATATGCCAACACTATGCACCAATATCTTGTCAAAGGCAAAGATATTGTTGTAACGGGACATTTAATACAAAACAGCTGGAAAGACGCTGATAAAACATTGTATCGCATAATGATAGAAGCTCACAGTATAGATTTTTGATACTTCACCCCGTAAAATAAGAAGAAATTAACCAAATTACAGATACGGATTTGAAAGTTTTAATATCTGATACAAAGCGAAAAAGGTTATTTCGCTAAGGTTTGAATTTACGAATAAAGACAAAATTTATTAGATTTTATTTGAAATTTGGATATACTGCAGACAATGGAGTAACTGAATGAGTAAATTAGACGAAATTAAAACATCAAAACAAAGAGCCCTTGAGATAAAAATAGATTTGCTCAAAAATATTTTTAACTCTTTATTCGTGTCATTTTTTGGTGTAATTGCTTATCTTGTTATTAATTTTGAACAAATAGCTTTTGCAAAATTATTGGTTATAATAGCAGGAGCAGTCATTATCCTGATAACTATTGTTTGCATAGTTTTGATGTTAAGTAAAAAAATAAAAGATTTGGAGGAAATGTAAAATGGGCGCTATTGTCGGTATTATTCTTATCGTTGCTTTTGCCACTGTAATGGTTTTTTCGGCTTACAAAATAGCAAACGCTTAATAAAAAACAATGATACAAGCGTTTATTATTATTTCTCTTGCCATTGTTGTTGGCAGTATGATATATCTCGGCTGGCAGATAATAAGTCCAGAAATCTAATTAAATGGCTACATTTGCAATGATTTTCGCTGTTGTTGCCGTTCTTGGCACTTGCTATTATTTAATACGAATGATTGATGCTGCCCACTAAGGAGTTTGATATGATAGCTTTATTAATAGTCCCTGTTTTAATAATTTTGGCAAGTATTATATTTCTCGGTTATAAAATAATTGTTACGTGAATGATATTTCAAGCTTTAGCTCTAATAGCAATAATCGTAACTGCTATAGTTGTGGGCTTATTTTTTTACAAAATAGAACACATGAAATAAAATATGGAGGATTTATCTTCTCTTTACAAAATCCAATTTTTTATAGTTTATAAAAATAATTTATACAAAGTTTGCTACTAAAAAAATACCTCTCATTTCCGAACATTAATTAAGCTTTTTCAACCTTAAGATTAAAACCAAAACTTTTAATAAGTTTTGATATAGTATCAAATTGTGCTTTAGTTACACCATCAAGTGTTTTATATAAACCTTCCTTGTTTACACCTCTATATTTTTAGCAATAGATGTTATTCCTTTTGCTTTTGCAATATAGCCCAATGCTCTTTTAAAGTCTATTTCATCACCCTCTTTTAAAATATAGTTTAAATAACCTGTTATTGTTTCATCGTCTGTTAAATACTTAGATGCATCAGTATCATTCAAAAACCACTCTAAAATCAATAAATAACATTAAAGTAATGAGGATGAGTAGCTAAAAGCTCTATTTTTGATTCTAAGCGAAGATAGATAGCAAAGAATTGATTTGATTAATAGTTTAATAATTTGGGTTTTGTCAAAACAAAAGTTATTCTATTTTTTTATTTTTATCAAAATAACGATAAAGAGTGGTTTTGAGAAGCTTTCAAAGCTTTTTCTAAAGGCTTGAAATAAGTTTTTAGAGCTTTTGATAAAGACAAAGAACTGTTTTGTTCAAAAACCTCAAATAGGACTTTGCGCTTTTGCATATCTTTTTCCTATAAAATTTCCGCAGCTTTTTATAAATATTTATTTAAATTTTTATCATTCTTTTTAATAGCATTATTTTATTTTTGCCTAAAAGATTTAATCATATTTGCAATATCATTTGGTTGCTTATATTCTTTATATTGTTTTTTCGCAAATATTCAATATAATGCTGGGAGCATTATCAAAAATATCTGCATATTTTTTGGTGGGTTTTGTAACTATTATATCTTTTTTGTATTCAACTAAATCTAATTTACTTAAAGCATTAGAAAGTGTTTTTATATCATCTATATTTATAGCTTCTTTGTTTAACAGTTTTTTGAAAATATCTTTATCTTCATGCAAAGCGACTGCTATATCTGCTATGTCTCTTGATTTGTTTTGAGAGCCTCTATGTACTATCTTTTTTGCCAGTATATCTTCTATGCTTTCAATATAAATATTATACTTAAACAACTCTTTTGAAGTATCAATCAAAGGCTTGTCTATAAAATCTTGCGCTACTAAAACATCAACTTTTATGTTGTCTTTTGTCATAAACCGCAGGTGCTGATTTAAATCTTCTATATAATCATTTGATTTGAAATATTTGCTTTCGTCAAGCCAAAATCTTGGTCTAATACAATCAAGTACTTGTGGATCTGTTGTAAAAATATCTATGTCATAGCTCTTTCTATGCTGAAAATAATATATAGCAAGAGCTGTGCCGCCTCCAAAACGCAAAAGAGACATATCTTTGTTTGGCAAAAGTCCTACACATTCATCTAAAAAACAATTTAAAGCATTTATTTGATATTTGTATATATTTTTTATTTCATCAGGTTGCATATAGAACCTTATTGACTTGCTTCAAGATTAAACTATGTACTTTTGCAAAAGCTTCTATCTCTTGAGGAAGGGCTTCCGTTTTTATAATTTTAAGTGCATAATTTTCATATACATTTTTTGGCTTTTTGCCTAACAAAAGATTTTTTACTTGTTGTGCGTTCAAATGTTTTTTCTTATCTCCGATTGAACAATTAGCTGTCGCTACAAGCATAGCATCTGTCACTTTTAAACTCCTTTATCTATCTCTATATCCCAATAATATATCTATTTAGTTGCTTTGTTTTTGGTTTTCTAATCCTTTAAGCTACACCATAGCTATTTTGAGAGAACTGATTTTCCCTCTTTTTATTTCGACTTTTGCAACTGGATATAATTTGAAAACGCCTTTCAATACTTGTATCATTTTGTCATCAGCATTTTGTATATCTAAAGTTGCATATATTTTAAAATCCTTTTATTTTTTTGACAGTATATCCAAAATAGATTTAAAAAGTACAATTTTGTAGCAAGGAGCATTGCTTTATACACAAAATAAAATATAGCTCATAATCACTCAAAAACCACTCTAAAATCAATAAATAACATTAAAGTAATGAGATGAGTAGCTAAAAGCTCTATTTTTGATTCTAAGCGAATATAGATAGCAAAGAGTTGATTTGGTTAAATAACTCGGTAATTGGATTTTATTGGAATAAAAGTTGTTGTAACTTTATTCCTTATTAGAATAGCGACAAATACGGGTTTTGTTTAGACTTTATTTTTTTGTGATGAGCCTTTTCAAAGGCTATTAGTGCTTTAAAAATAGATGAGGAATTATTTTTTTCAATTGTATCAAGCAAAATTTTCTGCCTTTGCTCATCTTTTTCTTGCAAAATTTCCGCAGCTGTTAAGGCATCAAAAAAGTCAGAAACTTCTTGATATAATTCTGTTCTTTGATTGCTGCATAAAATATTGATATAGCCTTTATTAGTGTTTATTTGTTCAATTTCTGTCAGAATAAGCTCTTTTTTGACAATTAAAGCAATGTTTCTGCCTATATAAACATTCCAATCTGTTGTGTTAAATTCATTTTTTTTGATTGTGAATTCTATTTCTATAACTTTTTTCTTATCTTGTTTGGTTGTAACGTAAAAAGTCTCAATGTCAGTAAAAGCGCGTATTTCGCGAACGGCAATATCAAGAACCTTTTGTTTAAATTGAGCGTAACCGTGTAAACTTTCAGGTACTTTTAGCGTATTCATAAGATCTTCAACAATAAATTTTCTTGTTATTCTTGTGCCGAAGCATTTTTTTAGTAAAGTGTAAATTCTAATTGAATATTGGGAATTCATGCCTCTGATATAGCCGATTTGGAATTTAGTGTAATTTCCAGATAACTGCAAAAGATAAGGAGCAAGCTCTTCATTAAAACGAACGCGAAAGATACCGTCTTTATATTTTATAGTCTGAAACCAATTCAATAAAATAAAACTATTTTTGTCAATACGTATATCTAAAGTTCGCGACATTGCTTTTTTGGCAAAATCTTTAAGAGCTGTAGTGCTTGAATTAGTAACAATACCTTTTTCACGTAATTTTTGAGCTGATATTTCGTATATCTCAAAATTATTTTCTTCGTGTTTTATTGACGATATGGTTTCAAGAATAAATTTTTGCTCCGCATAAGTCAAATAATATCTTGCATTTATAAGGTCATTATGCTGGAGAACGAATTTTTTATCGTCTTTTGAAGTAAAGAGACTGTTTGGATTTGTATCGCTTATTGCTACTTCGTTTTTCATAAAGAGCATTATACAATTGTAACTTCATATTTGTCAAGGTTACAATTATGACTTTTAATTGCGAAAGTTATAATTACATAAAACAATAGTCTTTTAAACCTTAAACCGTAAAGAGCCGATTTTGCGACCTAATTAAAAATAGGGTTAAATAGCGATAATATCGCTATTTTAAGCCGTTTTTACTCACAGTTTAAAAGTTATAATTGCATAGGGGAAAAGTCGTAATTGAGCCAAAATCAGCCACACACTTCAAATTGTCTATTTTACAAAACGCCCTATTTTAGGCACTTTTGTAAAATTGGATAGGTTTTAAACCTATCATAAA
>JAIROK010000053.1 GCA_031257555.1 Campylobacteraceae bacterium
ACACCAAATTTACCCAAAACTATCAAAACTTTCCAAAATCAAAAAACCTTTCAAACTAAAAAAACAACTCCTCTTACGTCATTATCCAATTCTTTGTCATTCCCGCGCAGGCGGGAATCTAAAAGGTGTTAGTACGAATATAAAAGAAGAAAATCATCTCACTTATCATACATAATATATGTTTTGGTTAATTATGATAATTGAAAAAGATAGATTCCCGCCTGCACTGAATGACAGAGGGAGGGGCAGAAACGACATAGGAGGGGTACGGGTGTATGATAGATGGGGAACATGGAAATGATGAAATAGTGGTGTAATAGTGGCGAAGAGGGCGTTTGCAAGATTTTACCCTATGATTTTATTTTTGTAAAACACTTTGTGTTGGTAGATTCCCACATTTTTTGCAAAGATCATTTCTTTCATAAATTCTTTACTTGCGCGGAAATGACGAAATGAGAATATGGGAATAACGTAAGAGAGTGCGAGTGTGACAAAGTGGGAATATGAAAATAATAAAATAAGGATATAGGGATGACAAAGAGAGTGTTTGTAAGATTTTGCACGTGAATTACATAAACGGAGTACGAGAAATATGACGTAAAGAGTAAAGAATGACACAAAAATAAATGTAAAAATGACAAATAAAGAAAAGAACGATAAACAAAATACATAAAATGGCAAAAGTGATGGAATTTAAGTGTATTTTTCTGCAAAGTTTGACACTGCATTTGGCAATGAGGATACCACTACCCCTGCTTAGTTATTGCAAGTCATAAGTTTTACGCGCTATAATTTTACTATTTAAAACGAGGCTAAAAAGTGATAAAAAATCCTAAAATCAGCAAATTAGAAAGCGTAATAGAGAAGATACAAACACCTTGTTATGTGTGCGAAGAGGCACTTTTGGAAGAGAATCTCAAAAGGCTGTATTATGTAGGGCAAGAGAGCGGCGCAAAGATATTGCTGGCTTTGAAAGGCTTTGCATTGCAAGATACGTTTTATTTGGTCAAACAATACCTTGAGGGCTGTACTGCAAGCGGACTTCATGAAGCAAAATTGGCACGCGAAGCATTTGATAAAGAGGTGCACACATACTCTCCCGCTTTCAAAGAGAGCGACATAGACGAAATCATAAAGATAAGCGACCACATAGTCTTCAACTCCTTTTCACAGTGGCTAAGGTTCAAGTCAAAAACTCTCAAATACGTTTCATGCGGTGTGCGCGTAAATCCCGAAGTCTCATCCGCACCTGTTGCGCTATATGATCCTTGCGCAAAATACAGCCGTCTTGGAGTAACAAAAGAGGCTTTTGACGAAAAATCGCTTGATGGACTTGAGGGACTTCATTTTCATGCGCTTTGCGAACAAAATGCAGATGCGCTTGAGAGAGTTTTGGAAGGATTTGAAAAGAATTTCGGCAAATATATCCCGCAGATGAAATGGGTGAATTTTGGTGGCGGACATCACATCACACGCGAGGATTATGATATAGAGCATCTGATACGCATAATAAAAGATTTCAAAAAACGATATAACGATATAACCGTATATCTTGAGCCCGGAGAAGCCGTCGGTTGGCAGAGCGGCTCACTTGTAGCATCAGTGCTTGATATAGTAGAAAACGGTATAAAAACGGCGATTTTGGATACTTCAGCCGAAGCTCATATGCCAGACACTCTTGCTATGCCTTACCGTGCGGAAATTAGAGGAGCTTCCAAACCAAATGAGAAGAGATATACTTACAGACTTGCCGGAAATACATGCTTAGCAGGAGATATCATAGGGGATTATAGTTTTGATGAAGAGCTTAAGATCGGCGATAAACTAATTTTTGAAGATATGATACACTACACGATAGTTAAAAACACTACATTTAACGGCATAAAACTACCCGATTTGGCACTGCTTAGAAAAGACGGCAGTTATGAGGTTTTAAAACGGTTTGGGTATGAGGAGTACAGGAGGAGGAATTAGTCTAACCATTGATCCAACCTCTCTTCTAACCACTCGTCAAATGGTTTTTGATCGCCTGTTTTTTGGTATATGGTTTTTATATTATCTTTTACTCTAATCGTGTAAGGATGAGATTTGCCGAGTGTACTCTTAAAGTTTCTGTAAGCCTTTAAATATTGCTCCAAGGCTTCATTGCCTTTGCGTCGTTTATCCGATACCGCTTTGATATTGCCGCGAATTTGTATACTTTCTGGATCATCATCTTCGCCAGATATGTCAAATATGCCGGATATGCCTTTGCCAAATTTTATTGTATAGAGTTGTAAAGCCTTTTTATAAAACTCCAAAGCTTTGTCATATTTGCCTTGTTTTTCATATATATGCAATATAGTTACAAGCAAATACAATATCACTATAAATAGCTATAATATCCGGATGGTTTTTGCCTAATTCCTCTTTCTTAACTTTTAAGTCTTTTAATGACCACCTTAAAGCTTCATGGTATCTTTTTAATGATTCATCATCAATGTTTTGGAGGCTATATGCGCTTGCAATACTGCCATAAACACTTGCAGTAAGCGAGTGGTCTTTGCCTAATTTTTCTTCATAAACTTCTAAAGCCTTTTTATAAAACTCCAAAGCTTTATTATATTGAACATCTTGCTTATGATATGTCATTGCGATAAAATTGTAGGTAAATGCAGTTTCAAGATGGTCTTTGCCTAATTCTTTTTCATAGATTTTTAAAGCTTTTTCAAGCAGTTCCAAAGCTTCGTCATATTTATTTTGATCAATATATACCCTTGCAATATTTCTATACACAAGTGCGATATCTTCGGTTTTATCTTTGCTTATCTCTTCAAAAATCACAGCCGAGTGATCAAAGTTTTCTATAGCTTTTTCATAATCTTCCATCATGCGATATGTCGTTCCTATGCTGTTGTATATCTTTGCAGTGTCGAGATTGTTTATCTTATCGGTTATATTGGATTTTGACTGCTCGTCCAAAGCTTTTATGAAATACTCCAATGCTTTTTTGTACTCTTTGCGCTCAAAAGATTTTTTACCCATCATGTAGTTGTGAGAAGGACTTTTCGGGTCTGTGGTAAATCCGGACATTGTTTGATTGGCGCTCATAATGATTACATTTGTGTTGTTGATACTGTTTGTATTGCCTAATATATTAATTAGAGCAAATATTGTGCCGATTACAGTTGCTATTACGCCGATTGCTACTTTATGCTTGGGAAAAAACTGCTTTATTGTAAACTTTGGCTTGTTTTGAGAAGTATTTTTTGACCTTTTGACCATCACTGTCTCTTTTTAAATAAAGTATAAATTTCGCTATATTAATTTAGAAATACTTTTGTTTTGATTAATTTTCTTGCAAAATTTCTTAGCGGTCATCAGCTTCATAAATGTGTATCAAAACTTCATTCTTGCTTTTTGATGAAATACCAATAATCGTTAAGCCGACAAAATGTGTGTTTAATTGCTTTTTAGTCATTTTTTACTGACAGGCTCGTAAAGCTGTTTGTAGTTTTTTGGCAAGAATTACGCGTTTTTTGTCGTTTTCACACTTCCCATTGTCATTCTCACACACTACCACGTCATTCCCGTACTCTTTCATCGTTTCTATGTTCCCTACCTATCATACCCATGTCTCCTTCCGTCATTCCCGCGACCGAACGACAAGCTTACGAAGTAAGCGCATATCGTGAGGGAATGCGGGAATCCATGAAAACAGTGAAAGATGGATTGCCACGCTTCGCTCGCAATGACATAAGCTCCTTTTCTACCCAAACCAAACCCAAAAAAAGCAAAACATAAAACAACCAGAATATTAAAAAATCCAA
>JAIROK010000119.1 GCA_031257555.1 Campylobacteraceae bacterium
GCCTTGTCCGTAAGACCGACCGAAGCGTTAAAATTTGCCGCGACATACCGTTCAAAAGTGGATTTGACGATTGATGGAGATGCGGATTTGACATATGCGATATACCCGTATAAAGGAAGTGCGAACGTTGAAATACCTCTTCCTGCCGTGCTTGATTTAGCTGTCGCTTATACGTTTTTTGAAAAAACAACGGTCGAGTTTGTATATGAAAGAGTGTATTGGTCTGCTTACAAAGGCATAGATTTTAATTTTCCAAATGAAAGCGCCGGCGCCACAGCTTTTTTCGGTTCTCCAAAAGAGAAAAATTGGCGCGATTCCAATACTTATAGATTCGGCGTTACGCACCAAGCGACAGACAGTTTAAAATTGATGGCGGGATTTACGATAGACAAAACTCCTGCGCCCAAAAAGACTTTAGCATTTGAACTTCCTGATTCAAACTCCAAAAATTACTCCGCAGGCTTTGAGTATAAGTTAAACGAAGATATGAGCGTAGGCGCGGCATATCTCTTTTCCGATAAAGAAGAGCAGAGTGTAAAAAATAGTATGCCACCAGACGGACTTGACGGCAAATTTACAGATGGTGGTGCGCACCTTGTAAATATATCGTTTAAATATGCGTTTTAAATATGTTAAACTATAGTTATAAAAATTTTTATGAGATGATATCTCATAATGCCAAAGAATACCCAAAACAAATAGTGCTTTTTTGTGATAAACAAAAAACAAGTAATTTGGCTTTGAAGCAAAAAATAGACAGACTCGCTTCGTTTTTATATAAACTTGGTATCAAAAAAGGCGATACTGTAGGGCTTATCATAGGAAATGGTGAAGAGTTTATCGTTTCATTATTGGCTGTTACAAAGATAGGAGCCATCAGTGTTCCCATAAATACTTTTTTAAAGCATGAAGAGTTTGAACATATACTAAATGATTGTGATGCAAAATTGCTTTTTAGCTCTGTGTCTTACGAAAAAGAGACAAAAAGACTTTTGGTATCAACTAAAATAGAAGCGATTATTTGGACTGATGCTTACGGATATCTTGATAACAAAAATATCGATTATCATAGCATTATAAATGCCAAAGATGAGTTGTGCGATAAAAAGATAGATGTTGATATAGATGATTTGGCATGTATTATCTACACATCAGGGACTACAGGTAAACCAAAAGGTGCTATGTTGAGTTACCGCAATATGTTATCAAACATGGTAGCAGCCAAGATAGCCTTTGAGTTTACTAAAAAAGATAGATTTATAGTGTATCTGCCAATGTTTCACTCTTTTACACTTACTATTATGGTGCTTTTACCGATATATTTTAGCTGTTCTATAGTTTTGATACGCTCTGTTTTTCCATTCTCAAATATATTAAAACAGACGCTTTTGAAAGGGGTAACAATATTTTTGGGTGTTCCTACGATATATAATGCACTTTTAAAAGCAAAAATTCCTTGGTATTTTATGTGGTTTCACAAAATCAGACTTTTTATATCAGGAAGCGCGCCTTTGAGCGAAAAGTCACTTATTGATTTTAGTAAAAAATTTAAAAGAGGAAAATTATTAGAAGGGTATGGACTTAGCGAATGTTCTCCCGCAGTTGCCGTAAATAGATTAGAAAAGCAAAAACCGCTTTCTGTAGGCATTGCTCTCCCAAGTTATGAGATAAAGATAGTTGATGATGAGATGGTAGAGTTGCCAACAGGCGAAGTAGGCGAGATAATAGTCAAAGGCGACTGTGCTATGCAAGGATATCTAAATCGACCCGAAGCCACCGCAGAGACGCTGATAAACGGCTGGGTAAGAACGGGGGATTTGGGAAAACTTGACGAAGAGGGATTTTTGTTTATAGTAGACAGGAAAAAAGATTTGATAATCTCAAAAGGCATAAACATCTATCCACGTGAAATCGAAGAGGTTTTATATATGTTAGATGATATCGGAACCACTGCTGTTATCGGCATCAAAAATGATATCGGCGATGAAGATGTCATAGCATTTATAGAGTATAAAGACGATGCTAAAAATCCTTTAGATGAGATAGGCGTAAAAAGATATCTAAAAAAACATCTTGCTAATTTTAAAATTCCAAAGCATATTTATTTTTCAAAAGAGCTGCCCAAAAATGCTACAGGCAAAGTGCTAAAAAGGGTTTTAAAAGAGCAAGTCGCCAAAATGGATATAAAACACATAGGCGATGATGAGATACTTTAAAAATTTATCGCCCATACGATAAAATAGATGGCAAAGATAGGTTATCCTATACTTTGCCTTTTTGCATTGATATTTTATTTTGCCGATTTTGTACTGCTATTACTGTAAAAATTAAGCGTTTTACATTTTGGAATTAAAAAATATAATTTTTTATTATTGTAATCTTCATTTAGATTAAAAAATAAATGGTAGTGATTTCATGTTTTATGTGCCGACATTAAATGTTAATATTATTATGTAGAAAAACAGTTTTAGTTAATAACAAAATGATAAAAAATAGAAAAAATATTTTGAAAAGTTTTGATATAGCAAAAATATAATCAACAAATTGAAAAAATAGCATTATTTTAGATATGATAAAGGCTATAAAAATTTTGGTTAAAGGGGATATAGCATGATAAGATCTATGCCGTTTTTGATTATTGCGGTTTTTTTCAGTGGGTGCTTTTTGTATAATGAAAATTATTCGGCAGGTCAAAATGCAATTAGAAGAGGTGATATTGCCACAGCAAAAGAGCAGTTTAAAATCGGATGTGACGTAGGTGGTGATAGTTCTTCATGCTATGGTTATTTTTATTACACTTATTATGATAAAGAATATGAACAATCAATTCCATATGCTAAAAAAACCTGCGATTTGGGAAATTACAAAGGTTGTGCAGCACTTGGTGAATTATATGAGACGGGTGAAGGTTTGGATCAAAACTACAGCAAAGCTGCTGTATATTATGAACAAGCTTGTAAAATGGGATTTCAAGAAAGCTGCGAAAGAGTGGCAAGATTATACAGCGAGGGACTTGGTGTACCACAAAACTTTATAAAAGCACAAATATTTGCGGAAATGTCGTGCATCACTACCCATTCTTACAATGTAAATGCCAAAAAGTGTTACGAGTTTGGTTCAAACTATCTAAGCAGCGGCAATGTTGTAAAAGCGTTGAATTTTTTCGAAAGAGCTTGCGAAGCAGATCGCAAACAAGGCTGCGCTGAAGCTGCTTTATTGTATACGCAACAAAATCCGAAAGATTATTTCAAGATAAGCTCCCTTTATGAAAGGGCATGCGGAGCAGGAGATAAGCAAAGTTGTTATAAACTTGGTATTTTGTACAGTGACAGAAAAAATCCAATATCAAATTTAAAAGAGGCAAGAAATTATTTTCAAGAAGCTTGCAGCTATTCAAATGAAAAAATGTGCTATCAAATAGCCCTTTTATACGCTGATAAAAAAGGCGGCATGTATAATATACAAGAAGCAAAAAACTATTTTCAAAGGGCGTGCAATTTTGGTTTAAGAGACGGTTGCAACGCGGCTTCAAAGATAAAATAAAGGAAAAAATTGGAATATTTGGTAGATTTTTTAGAGAGCAAAGAGATAAAAAACAGCAAAATATTTTTGCACTTAAAATGCAGCGAAGATGAGGCAAAAATACTTCAAGTACTGATACGCCGCTATATTGAGGGTGAAGTTGATGTCATGGTAAGCGAGATATTGAGTGAGATTTTCGGACAAAAAGATTACGCACAGCTTCAAAAAATACCGCTTTTAAAAAATATAATAGACCTTGGATGGGTTATACAGAGCAATTTTACACAGCTGAAATTGAGCGATTTTTCCAGCCTTGAACTTTACAACGGCATGATAACTCCAAGTCCGACATTTTTGAAACTTTTAGAAGATGGAAATCTTGAGATGATACTGCCCGATATCGCGCCTTACAGTGACCATTTGGAATATATAAAAGACCAATTTTTTAGGATAGAGCTGTATCAAAAGATTAATTCCACAAAGCAAAGCATCACACAAAATGCGCCGGGTATTCACAGGCTTCAAACAAAATTGCAGCTTTTGGAAGCAAGGATTAACGAGAGATTGAAAGTTACAAAAAACGAGGTCATGATAGAGGCTCTTTTCAAAGAACA
>JAIROK010000123.1 GCA_031257555.1 Campylobacteraceae bacterium
CTCTGCTTTCCCAGATTTTATAGTAACTGTCTTCTATATTTTTCGGTTCATACGAAACTGCTTTTTCGCTCATTTTATGACCTTGATTTTAATTTTAAAAGCTCTAATTCTACTCAAAAAGTACTAAAAAACGGCTTTACATGGTAAATATCGGCAAAAAGTCTAAATATAATTTATAGTTATTTTTATAAAAAAGCTGATAGAATGAGGGAGTTTTATCTTTTGACAAGCAAAGGAACAGCGTGTCTAAAAAACTTTTAATATCAATCGTCTGCGCAATATTATTTATGCAGGGTGCAGTTTTTGCAAAAGCGCCGAAATTTGACGGACGCAAAATAGACAGCTACCAAAAAGAGTGCAACATGGGCGCTGCTCAAGGCTGTTTTTTTGTAGGCGTGGCTTACTTTTTGGGTGATGGTCTTGCCAAAAACGATGCAAAAGCAATGGAATTTTTTAAAAAAGCAAATAAGCTTGACAAAAACAATGCAGTTTATATCGCTACAATTGCTCGTATGTATTATCATGCTCACAAGATAAACGGCGGCGCGGCTTTGGATGATGCCGTAAGATTATTTGACACAGCCTGCAGACTAAAAGATACCCAAAGTTGTTATGAGCTTGGCGAGATATATAATTACGAAATTTTTGACAGTTCCAAAGCCGTTTCATACTACAAGCAGTCGTGCAATCTTGAAAAAGCGGACGGGTGTTTGAAGCTGTACAATCTAAAAAACAAATAACCACAATGAACGCGCAAGACGTCATAAACGAACTTTGGAAGTTTAGCGACAAAGCTTACGCGCTTCATCATGCAAAATTTTTCAAATGTTTTAAGGGCGGATACGGCGATATAAACGACATATTTTGCGGTATAAATGCAGCCAATTTAAGACATACAGCCAAAAAGTTTTATAACAAAATCTCTCTTGAGGAGACAGCGGTTCTTTTAAAAGAGCATCTTCATGAAGCAAGAACCGCCGCGCTTATAATGCTTACAAATAGATTTGACAAAGCCGCTATAGAGGAAAAAACGCAGATAGTAGATATCTATCTTAAACATACAAAATATATCAACAATTGGGACTTAGTGGATGTATCCGTTTATAAGATTTTGGGCAGGTACGCTTATGAGACGGGCAGTTATGAGATATTGCGCGTGCTCTCATCCGGCGGTTTTTTGTGGGAAGAGCGCATGAGTGTTGTGGCAAATTGGTATTTGATACATAAAGGCGAATTTGCTCTTATTGTGGAGTTATGCGAAAAATTTTTAACTCACAAGCATGATTTGATGCATAAAGCCTGCGGCTGGATGTTAAGAGAGATGGGGAAAGTCTCCGATGAGGGATATAAAGAACTTTTGGAGTTTTTGGAAAAACACCGCCTCAAAATGCCCCGTACAATGCTAAGGTATGCGATAGAACGGCTTTCATTTGAGCAAAGAGCTTATTTTATGGGAAAATCAAAATAACATTTTAAGTTTAAGTCATAAATATTGTAGATTCAATCAACAATTTTACTGCAAACTTTTATTTTGATAGACAATTTAAATTCTAAAATTTTATTAACAAGTAGAATAAAATCATCTTTTTACTTATTTTTAATTAATTTTTATGTAGTATTGCAAAATATTTTACTATAAAAGTATAAAAAGCAAAATGTGTTAAGTTTTACAATGCTTTTTTGACTAATTTAATTAAGCAATGTTTGTGCGGTAAATCTAAATTATAAGGGGTTTTTGTGCGTAAAATAATTAATTTTACATTTGTTTTGGCATTTTTGTTTATTGGAACAACAAAAGTGCAGGCGGTGGATTTTGGTCTTGAGTTTGGGTTCGGTGTTGATACGAGCAAGGATTGGTCTAGCTCTATAGACAGGGCGTATGAGGCGTATGACTATTCATTGAATCTTAACGCATTTTTTGAAGCGCAAGTTGGCGTACCAATCGGTATTACCGAAGATTTTCTTCTTAAGCCAAAAGTATCTTATCTAACAGGATTTGCTTTTTATTATGATTATAATCAAAAAGATCAAAAAGATGTCTATAGAGACTCTTTTATAATTCCCGGAATTGCGGCAGAATATCACTTAAACGGTCATCAGGGAAACTCTTTTTTTATAGGAGCAGAAGTTGGCACAATCAGAGCTTCAAGCGGCAGCGAAGGGCATTATGATTTTGACAACGGCGGCATAAGTTATGGTGTTTATGGCGGCTATAATTTTAGCGGCGGTTCAAAAATCTCATTGGGCTATAGGGAAATTCCTATAGATGTTACTTATTTGGACGGTTATAAAGAGTCCAAGAATTTTGGCGGATTTTCATTGCAATTTGTTTATACATTCTGGTTGCAATAAAGCGTTAGTTCATAATACGGCTGTTAAATTTTTAACAGCCGTAGAGTTTAAAATAACTAAAGCTTCTCACACTTTATTCAAAAGTGTGAGTGCGTAGCAAAATTTAATTTTCTCTTACTGTTTTAACCGCTTTTACGAGATTTTTAAGAGCGGGTACAACTTCTTCCCATTTTCTTGTCTTTAGTCCGCAGTCAGGATTTATCCAAAGTTTCTCTTTCGGGAAAATCTCTAAAAGCGCGTTTATCTGATTTACCATCTCTTCAACGCTTGGAACTCTTGGAGAGTGGATGTCGTATATGCCAGGACCTATCTCCTGCTTATAGCCGACCTCTTTAAAGATTTTCAATATCTTATTTCCCGCTCTTGCCGTCTCTATGGAGATGACGTCGGCTTCCATATCTTCAATGGTTTTAATGATATCGTTGAAATTGCTGTAGCACATGTGAGTGTGGATTTGCGTTTGCGCTTTTGCGCTGCTCACAGCCAGTTTAAACGCTTCCAAAGCCCACCTTTCATACTCCTCTTT
>JAIROK010000059.1 GCA_031257555.1 Campylobacteraceae bacterium
TAAACGGTGCTGTTGAATTAATAGGCGAACAACTGAATCTTGTTTATTTGTAGTTTTTTATGTTTTCATACTTTATGATAGCATTATGCCATATCTTTATTTTTGATATAAGTCTGATGATGGAGGGGAAGTATTTATTTCAAAAAACAAGTACAACTCCTCATGCTGACACTGCATGGGCAAAAAACAGATGCGTACAAGGATTTTTCACACATGGTTAATATCCAACGGTTTTTAGAGTACGTCTGACTTTTTTTATAATCCAAAAAATTATGCTCAATGTAACTAAATTTTTAAATTAGGAATTATGAGAAAATTTGCGAAAATATAATTTAAGAGCGCACTGTCTGCGCCCTTTATTACGATTTAAAATTTGTAACCAATGTTAAGAAGATATATCTGTTTAGGTTCAACTTTCATATCTACGTTATAACCTGCATAAATTACATCTTTAGATGCTTCACCAAATATACGCTGTCTGAACTCTAAACCGACTAAGAAATGTTCAAGCTCGGCGTTGACGCCAAGGTTTATAGTACCAAAAAATCCATTCGCGTCAAAACTTCCTTCTTCATAATTAAACATATCAAGACCGACTCCCAAAAATGGTTTAACGATATCATGCCCCTCAAAAACATAAGCTCCGCTTGCTAAAATATAGTTTGCGTCGCAACCGTCGCAATCAACTTTTGCATAAGAGAGTCCGAACTGTGCGTTTTGCATACGATACCCGCCATATATTTCGTATGTAGTGCCGCTGTCAGAATCTTCGGCTGAACCATAGCCGTCTATAGACGCTTTCGCTTTTACACTTGACGATCCTACACCAAATTTAGCGACAAATCCACTCTCTACAGCCGTAAGTGAACTGCAAAACAATCCCGCAGCAATTGCCGCAGTCAAAATTTTCACCGTAAAACGCATTGTTTTCTCCTTGAAATGAAACAATTAACAATAAAAACAGCCTTTTTTCAAAGGCAACGCCCCTTAATGCCAATACAATTAGATCCCTGAAAAATAGCCTATTATTTAGAATAAATTCACTATAGGGAAGTGAATTTGGATAAGTTTTTTATTGAGCCGATTGAATTTACAGATAAAGAGATAAGGATTTTTTACAAAAATATCGGCGAAAAAGTGAAAAAGCTAAGAGCCGAAAAAGGCGTGAGCCAATTGGAACTTGCTTTGGCTATAGGATTTAAAACCGTCTCATCTGTGGCTAAGCCTGAAATCCTTATAGATAATAAGCATTTTAATTTGGAACATCTTTATAAAATAGCAAAAGTTTTGGATGTGGATATAAAATATTTTTTTGAATAAAATCCCCCAAGCGGGGGATTGGAGTATATTAAACTAACTCTATAAACGCCATTTCAGCGGCATCGCCGTGGCGTACTCTTGTTTTAATGATCTTATTAGTTTAAAAACATAATTTGCTATAATATTCTAAAAAATTCAGGAGTGTTTTTTATGCGTATATTTGGTATCGTTTTAATCTTTTTTACCCCAATGCTCTTTGCTCAAAATATATATTTGGTTTGCAAAAATACTAATGCGCAAACAGAAAATATTTATATGGAATGTGCAAATAATGATAATATTTTTTATGATTTAAAAGATAATAAAAAGAGTATAAAAAAACTTGAAAGCGAGGTGCTCGCAGATAAAGACAAAAGAGCAAAGCAAATAAAAAAAGATGAGCAAAAAACCAAAGAATTTGATAAAGAGATACAAAAAAATAAAAGCGATATAGCAAGTCTAAAAAAAGAGATAAAAAATATGCAAAATGAGATAGAAAAACTCACAAAAGAGGTAATAAAACTTAAGAAAAAATAAATCAATAATTATTTAAAACATTTTTGCAATATGCGATATGTATTTCATATATTTTTATAGCAAATCATCGCAATACTATTTGTATCGATAATTTAATTTTTAAAAATTATAAAAGCCAAGTTTTATTTTTTATAAAAATTTTACAGTAATGCAATAATCATGCAAGATAAAAACACTATTTTGCAAATATATTTTATTTATGACACAATGCTTTTATGTTCGTCAAATTTAAAAAAAACACCTTTGATGGCTTTTTCGTTTCTATTTAAAGCATCGATTACTGTTATCTCATCATCGCTCAACTCAAAATCAAAAATGGAAGCATTTTCTTTTATGCGCTCTGCATGCAGTGATTTTGGTATAGGAATAATACCATTTTGCAAATGCCATCTTAATATCACCTGTGCAGATGTTTTACCATGTTTTTTAGCGATGGCGGCTATTTTTGATACATTTAATATCTTGGCTCGTCCAAGTGGAGAGTATGCCTCTATGACAATATCTTCTTGTTTGCAAAAATCACGCGTATCTTGTTGAGTTAAAAGCGGGTGAACCTCTATTTGATTTATTGACGGTTTAATATTGGCAGTTTTAAAAATTTCGCGCAATTGGTATTCGTAAAAATTACTAACCCCAATAACTCTGGCGAGTTTGCTTTCATAAATCCGCTCCATGGCTCTCCATGTATCGTTTAGTTTGCCGGCTACAGGCCAGTGGACAAGATACAAATCGACATAATCAAGACCAAGTCTTTTTAGACTGTTTTCGCAAGCCTTTAACGTAGTATCGTATCCTTGATCGTCATTCCAAACTTTGGTTGTTATAAAAAATTCATCTCTTTTTAGATTTTTGAGAGCTTCACCAACACCTTTTTCATTGTCATAAATGGCAGCAGTATCTATGAGTGAATAACCTGTATCTATAGCCTCTCTTACGGCATTAGTAACATTATCACCGTCTTTAATTTGCCAAACCCCAAAACCAAAAACCGGCATTTTTACACCATTGTTTAAAGTAACTGTGCTTTTAATATTCATGATTGACCCCCTCAGTAGTTTCGCAATTATACCATTTTAAATGGATTGATTGCCTCTTGATGAACTATTGGAGGTACTAACTCGCGGCAGAGAGATTTGAAACAGTGCGAGTTTTTCATTACTTTTATAGCTGATGATATATGAATTTTTGTTTTCATGTATGCGAAAAAGCGTCAAGTTTTCCATGAGTTTATCTACCCTCACACGTTCTACACTTTCGTGAGTCAAAGGAATAGCTTCAAAATCTTTTGATTCTATTCTAAAAAGTGAGTTATCTTTAACAAAATAGGTAACACAAGGATTTATCATGCCATGAATAGAGTTCTTGGTACGTAAGCGAAAAATATCGAACTCATCAGTATTTGTTATATTTGAGGCAGCATATAGGTCTGTTTGCGAAAAAAGGTCGTTATAAAAAAGCTTTAATGTTTTTTGTTCTCTCGTATCTTCATCATAGCGCAAAGAGTTAATATCGTTGCTCTTTCGCATAGTATCTATGGCTTGATACATGTATATGGCTATGATGGAAAATATGGCGATAGATATAACTACCTCTATGAGCGTAAAAGCTCTTTTCACATATCAGCCTTTATCTCATATCCAAGTGTATTCTTTCCATTTATACTGCCGCTTATTTTGTTGATGGTAAAGATTGCTTTTGGAATATCATCTATTGTTTTTTCTATCTCTTTGCTGTCTGCAAGATTCATATCAAACACCTCCTCGCTGTCGCATGTAAGATTTTGTTCTTTCAGAGCAATTATGAGTTTGTCGTCTTTTATCATAAAATTTGGTTTTATGGCGTCATATAAATTTTTATTTGTATCCTCGGTGCAGAGATTATTTAAAATAGCCAGAGAAAAAAGCATATTTGCTTCACTCTTATTTTTTGCATAACCTATGAGTTGAGAACTGTTAGCACTTACGCTTAAAAGTCCAAGACCTGCTGTGAATACTATAACTACAGCTATCAAAACCTCTACAAGCGTAAACGCTTTAGTCATCTTTGATTCCGATTCTTATCGCTTCGTCAAGCGATATTTTGCCGTCGTATAAAAGCTCTCTTAGTCTATGTGCAAGAAACACCATGCCATTTTCTTTGGCAAAAGAGCGGATTTGATAATCATTTGTTGTGGTCTTCAATATCGTTTTTACGTCATCATTCATAACAAGCAATTCTCCTATTGCCTGTCTTCCTATATATCCTGTATAGCCACACTGTTTGCAGCCATTGGCTTTATAGATGATGGTATCTTTTTTGATTGAAAACTGATTTGCATAATCTTCTGCTATCTTGTCTTCTGTTTTACAGTGAGGACACAGCAAGCGCACCAATCTTTGAGCTAGCACGGCAAGTAGTGTTGATGAAATTAAAAATGGCTCTATCTTCATATCAACAAGCCTTGTGATAGCGGCTGTAGCATTGTTAGTATGCAGTGTAGATAACACCAAATGTCCCGTAAGAGCTGCTTGTGTAGCTATTGATGCGGTTTCGTTGTCGCGTATCTCGCCTACCATGACTATATCCGGATCTTGTCTTAGTATGGAGCGAAGTCCTGCGGCAAAGGTAAGTCCGACTTTATTGTTTACCTGGATTTGATTTATATTATTTGTCTTGTATTCAACGGGGTCTTCTATGGTAATGATATTTTTTTCAGGTGAAGCCAATTTTTGTAAAAATGAGTGCAGGGTGGTTGATTTACCGCTGCCGGTAGGTCCTGTTACCAAAATAATACCGTGTGAATACTGCAAAACATTTTTTAGCCCTTGTATCAAATCATCTGTAAATCCAAGCTCCAAAAGTGTTGGTATTTGTTCTGAGTCCATCAAAATACGCATAACGACTCTCTCGCCATAATATACGGGTAGTATAGAGACACGAATGTCAAGTGTGCGCCCGGCTATTTTTATCTGCGTTCTGCCGTCTTGAGGTATGCGTTTTTCGGATATATCAAGATTTGATATAACTTTGATACGGCTTATGACAAGATTTAGGATATTTTTTTCAAGCTCTATATGTTTTGTCAGCACGCCGTCTATACGAAAACGTATTTCGCCTTTAAACTCATGCATTTCTATATGAATATCGCTTGAGCGTTTTTTGATAGCTTGATAAAAAAGCGAATTTACAAATTTGATGATAGGTGCTGATTCTTCAGACGTCAAAATATCTCCGGAGTTTCTTAAAAACTCCGTTAAATTCATATTCTCGTCAACACTTGCTTCCTCTTCAGCGTTTTTGTCTATTGAGCCGAGCTCTTTATCTGTCCTAAGTTCCAAAAACTTATTGAAAAGTCTGTCATATGATTCTTCATCTAAAAATACTATTTTGTATTCTGATTTTTGTTTAGACAAATATTCAAAAGCTATATCCATATAATTTTCGATAATGCATGCACAAAGAGCATCATCTATTTTTGAAAACAGAACATAATTTTTTAAAGCTATATTAAGCTCTTCAGACTCAATTTCGAAAGGTTCCAGATTTGTATTGTGTATATGTTCTATATTGCTCATCAAGAACCATTCTCACTGCGCATTATTGCGTCCCAATATTCATCGCTTCCAAATTTGAAATTGCTTTTGTCGACACTAATTTTATTTTCTTTAACGACATCGCTCTTGTCTTCTTTGACTGCATTAACTTTCTCTTCTTTAACGACAGTGCTTATATCCTCTTTGACTGCGAGACTAACTTTGTTTTCACTGCCAGCACTATCTACATCTTCTTTGATAGCAATCTTTTTGCTCTCTTTTGCTTTTGGAGCATTTTCAATTTTCTTTTGAAGTTCTTCTTGAAGCCGTCTGCTGTAAGCCTCTTGCAATTGATCAAGCTCTGATAGCTGCGTTCTTAATTGTGAGAGTTCATCGCTTGAATTTATTATATAAGGGGTTAAAACAATGACGATATTCATCTGATCATTAATGTCCGTAGAATGCGTAAAAAGACGTCCTAAAAGCGGTATATCTCCCAAGAGAGGGACTTTGTCTTTATTTTTACTATCTTTGTTGCGGATAAGACCTCCCACTATAACACTTTCGCCGTGTTTTACTATGGCTCTTGTAGTTACTTCTCTTTTTGTTGTCGTAGGCATACCGCTATCACCACCGCTGCCATCTATTACATCTTCCACTATAGCTTCTATTTGCAGAGTAACTTTTCCATCATTTGCAATTCTTGGTTTTACTTGCAAAGTTAAACCTATATCTTCTCTTGTATATGTATTTCTGGTTAAATCAGTAGTACTGTCCGAGTTTGTAGCACTTGTGATGATAGATTGGGTTTGTCCTACATATATTTTGGATTCTATGTTATTTATGCATAGCACTGAAGGTTCAGATACAATATTTGCCGCACCGTTTGTTTTCAAAAAATCTATAGATGCACCAAAAGCAAGACCTGATCTTATATCTCCAAAAGTCAAAGCAGAACTCAACGCTGAAGAGAGTGTAAGTGCACTTCCTCCCATATTCATAGCAAATGTGTAAAGTCCATCTGATGTTGCTTTTCCGCCCTCAAGTCCGTATTTCACGCCTATTCTTCTTGAAGCAACATCACTAATCTCAACAATTTTTGCCTTTACAAATACTTGTTTTTGTTCTTTGTCGAGTTCTTTTACTATGCTTTTTATGATTTCATAATCTTTTTGCGTGGCTAAGACTATTATCGAGTTACTTGCTTCGTCCAAAGAAAGTATTGGTTTATTAACATCTGTTGATTTTGCAGCAGTTTGTAAAACCGTTTGGTTTCCAACAGTTTGAGTGCCGGTTTGTACTATAGTATTCAAAGAGTTTGACGAAAGAAGCTCGCTTACTACTTTGTGGATATCTTTAGCCTCGGTATTGTTTAGTTGTATAACTTTTGTAACCATTTGAAGTGACTCTTGCCCTTTATCTAAATTAGCCACAATGTCTTTCAACCTTTTTATGTTTTCAACAGAACCTACAGCGATAACGCCATTATCAGCTTTATTTTCATAGAGTGTTACTCTTTCGCTCTCTATTTTTTCGCTAAAAACACTTCTTGTGATTGATTGCAACACAGGAAAAATCTGCTCTATGTTGGCATTGCGCATTTTGATAAATGCTACTTCCGAAGCTACATTTTGCTCCATCACCTCTATAACTCTTTTTATTGTTTCTATATTCCTTGCAAAATCGGTTATGATAAGTCTGTTGTTTTCTCTGACAGTTGCAAATCTTGCAGAAATAGACGCAAGATGCCTTATCTTGTTTATAACTTCATCTACATTCAGACCTTTAACGTTTATGGCTTGAGTAATCATTTGCCCATAGTTTTTGGCTGATTTATTTTCTATCGGCAGGTTATACTGTGAAGCAAGATTGCTTCTTACAACTTCCATATATGCGCCATGGTCTACTATAGCATACCCTTTTGATGCAAGAACGGATTGGAGGATGTTGGGTAAATCCCGTTTATCCACAGGTGTTGCAGATACAAACTCAACTTTGCCGGCTATAGCTTCTTGAAGCAATATGTTTTTATTTAGAATATTTGAAACGAGTCTGACAAAATCAGTGACATCCAAATCTCTAAAATTTATCTCAATTTTTGAGTCGCTACTTAAAGCAGTGTTATCAGCTCTTTGAGCATTCAAGCTTACAGATAGAATAACACACGCAACTATTATTCTAATAAATTTCATATTCGAACTCCTTTTTTTCATTATTTCTCATGACTTCCAATTTCACTCTGCTATAAGACTTGATTTTATCGTAGATTTCAAGAACACTTGAATAATTATCAAGCCTGATTCCATTAAAGCTTTGTATGATATCTCCAGTGCGAATGCCAAGTTTTGCCAAAGGAGAATTTCTATTTATACTAAGCACCCTAAAGCCGTCTATTTTCCCATCTTTCATAACTTCTTTAAATCCTATGTTTTTAAATATCGTATCGGGATTTGATAAAAATTCATCTAATTCGCTTCTTTTTAAAACATTTGTATACTCTTCTTGATTTGGACGTAAAGAAGCGGCAGATTGAAGTTGTGTTCTGCCGGTGATTAGATTGCTAAATCTGTTGCTATTTATAGTGGCTTGAGGTGTTGTGGAAAAACTCAATGTGCTTTTTGCAAAACCCAGCCAAACTTCCCTGCCATTTTCCAAAAGAGAAACACTGTCGGATTTTATCCTGTTTACGCGGTATTGTTTGTATGTATCTCCTACCTTTAAAACTTCAGAAGAGCTGCCGTCGCCGATAACAACAAAACCGGTTTTGCTGTCGTCTTCTTTATACACTGCCAAAAGTCTTAAATTGCCCAATTGTGTAAATTGAGAAGCTGAAGAGTCTTGAGATGAACCTGAAAATGAGGAAGGTTGATTATAAGAGTTAAAGTTTATAATGTCCCTTTCATCAGAATTTGCATCTATACCGCTTTTTGGAAGAAAAATAAAAAATATTAACGCTATACCTTTTGCTATTACGACACAAATCAAAATCTTCAAAGCAAGATTTAAAGATTTGCTATTAAAAAGACGATTCATAAGTCAACTCTCCTTCTATATCTTTAAAGCTTCTATATATAAGCGGATATTTTTGCCTGAAATCACCTTGCGGTTCTAAAACCAGACGAACCTTTTTGCTGCGAATATTATAATTGCCGTGTATACTGCCAAAACTACCATTTAATTTTATCCAAACCCTTGTTGGATAAAACGGAGTTAATTTAAGGCTTATTTCGTCAATTTCACCGGGAATATAACTTGTTAAACTCTTTTTTAAAATATGTAATCCGCTCACATTGATTTCGTTGTATAAGATAAATGGTAAAATTTTTATTTTTTCTACTTGTCCAATTTCTTCATTGTTGCGTATTATACGTGAGTTGCTTACGGTTAAAACTCCTCCGAAGTCTTTTAAGGTTTCATTGCCAAATACGATTTTGTGCTCAAAGAGTTTTTGTTCTAAAAGAAAGTAGAAATTTTCTTTAGGCAAAAACAAAATCACGATATAAACAAACAGTACAACCCACAGTGTGTATTTGAAAAATTTCATTTTGCTACCTCCAAGATAAAAGATACTCTCTCTTTTGATTCGCTTATGAGTCCTATTTTTTCTATTTCGAAAGCTTCCACAAGCGCTCTTGTGGTCATATCATTTGCCTGCTCATATGTTATTGATGTTGCCTTTATTTCAAAGGTTTTTCCTTTATCGCTTAGCGTCCCATCGCTAAAAGTACTTCTTAATCTCTCTTCCAAGTTTGTTTTGTCCCAAATCTTTCTTAAGGATGCTATTCTCTTGGCGTCGTTATCTAAAGTAAAAATAGCATCAGCGGTATCCTTTATTTGCTTTTCCAGATGCGAAATACTAAATATCGTTACCACCAAAATCAAAATCAGAACCGATATTAAAATTAAAGGATTTATCTTATTCATAGCGCAGCTTTACCTTGATATCATTATTTGTATCATCTTTAAAATCATCTATAACAGAAAATCTTTTAAAATAGCTCCTGACAGCGTCGGATCTACTTCTATTATTTACATGCAATGTTAGTGAAATCTGTGTTTTACTTATATCTATACTCTTGAAGTATTCACCCTCTTGCAGTGGAAATTTAAAAATCTCATTAGTTTTATCCCTGATAGTTTTTTGCTCTTTGTTTATCCTCTCGTTTTGCTTCAAAAGTGCATTTAGCTGAATTTCGGTAGACGGCAGGGAGTATTGTTTTAAAATCTCTTCTCTTCGATTTTCATTTGAATTTGATACATTTATAAGATATACTAATTCTGCAAAAAAGAGTACTATTAAAAATATCAATGCGTATATGACGCTTTTGAGTGCGCCTTGTTTTTCATAGAAACGGTTGAATTTTCCAAGTTTGATAGTATTTTTTGAAGGTTTTAGTTTTTGCAAGACTTCATTGATGCCTACATGCTCTTTTGTTAGTGAAAGAGGCGCTTTTATAACTTTGCCATTATGTATAACCAAAGCATTTTTGTTGTCTATCTTGATATCAAACGAATAATGTGCAAATTCTGTTTGTGCAAAATATACTCTTCTTATCAGTGAAGTTTTGATGCCAAGAGATTCTAAGTTTTCAAGTATGTCTTTAGCATCATAAGCAAATAACAAGAATTTGTCGCCTTGTTTTATTGCCTTATATGAATAATCACCTTTTGGTATAAAGCCCTCAAACACCGAAGGTGCATATTCTTTTGCCTGGAAAGTGTATTTTACTGGAAGTGTTTCTATCTTTATCCAATAATATTTTGGAGATAAAATAACATCAAATGCAACCAAATCGCCTATTATTGTTATGCGTTTAGTATCTACAAATATTACTCTATTATCGTAAGTTTTATGAAATCTATCATAATATATTTGTTTCAAAGCATCTAAAAATCTTCTTGTTTTGCTTCGTTTTCTAAAAAATTGTTTCAATATAATCCACCTTTTTTGACTCCATATCATATAAAAAATTAAATGACTTCGCTTGTTCCAAATAAAAAAGCTCTATACTACACAATATTCTAGGTGAAAAGAACCCGATATTCAAAGCTACAAGCTTCTCTTTATCACCAGACGGGATATTTAGTTCATCATAAGAGCTTACAATCTCATCTTGATTTAATGAATGCAAATTATACTCTTTTTTTATTAAAGTAAACAATGGTTCCTTTATATAGTTAAAATCTATATTTTGCCCGCTAAAACCTATGATATCTTCCCATGGAATGTTATATATCTTTGCATCTCCGCCATTTGCAACAAAGTAGTCCAAAAGATATCTAAACGACTCTTTTGAGTTGATACCTCCATCGTTAAATCTATAATCTTTGAAAGCCGCTTCGCTTGCGTACGCTCTTTCATTTCTATCTTTATCTATAGCATCAAGCAGCAAGGATAAAAAAAAATTTGCATTTATGACTTGATGTTCATGTAAAAGGCTTTGCAATAGATTGTATAAAGGTTCATTTGTCCTGTTATTGCTTAAAATCAAATTATTGATATTTATAACTCCGCCCGCAGAGTCTATATTCATTACGATGTTCATATCACTGTTGTCTGTACCAAGCACTATCGGAAGTCCGACAATGACGGAAAGAGTTTGCGCATCTTTTATTTCACGAGAGCTTTTTTGCAAAATCGCCAAAGCATCAAGAAAACTTTTATTAAGCTGTATAAATAATCCTTTTTCATTTGATCTGTCAAAATATTGCTTAGAAATATCTACACTTTTTAAGATAAGCAAAGAGAGCATCATGATAAGTCCTACAGTAGTAAGAAGCACGATACCGTTTCTTTTTAGCTTACTCATCATAAAACTCATGAAATATTGATGGAAAATATTGGAAGCAGCATCGAAGTTACTATAAGCCCGATAATTCCTCCTACAATCAGCATCAACGCAGGTTCCAAAAGAGACAAAAAGAGTGCTATCTTATCTCTATTTTCTTCAAAATAAAGTTCTGACATATTTTGCAAAACCATAGAAACTTCGCTCGTTTCTTCTCCCAATGTGATAGCTTGCACAAAAGAGTTGTCCAACTCAAAACCGCTTTTAAGAAGTGCGGCAGATAGACGCGAACCTTCTACAACTTTTAGAGAAGCTTTTTCGAACACATCGGCAATAACTTTATTTTTTAAAATGTTCGAACCAAGTCTCACGGTTTTTACAAAAGGCACACCGGATCTAATCAAAACAGAAGCAACGTAAGTAAATCTGCCAAGTTCCGAAGATTGTGTGATTTTACCAAAAAACGGTAGTTTGAGTATCAAAAAATCAAATCTGTATTTAATCCTTGGGCTTGTCTTCAAAGCAAATCTAAATGCAAGTACAAACAAAAACAATCCCACGGCAAGATACAGCCAATTGCTTGACATCCAGTTTCCAAAAGCTATTACTATTTGTGTGATTGCGGGGAGCTCTTGATTCATCTGTTCAAAGATAGAACTGATTTTTGGAACTATGTAAGTTACCATGAATCCTACCATGAAGCAAGATACTATCAATATAAATGCAGGATATGCAAATGCGTTTTGTACCTGCTTTTCCAGTCTTTCCTGTTCTTTTAAAAATCGGGATAATTCCAGCAGTATTTCGGTTAATATACCGCTATCTTCAGATACTTTTATTGATTGTTTGTAAAAGCTCGGCAAGGTTATGACATTTTGATTTTCAAGTGCAAAATAAAAATTTTTCCCCTCATCTAATGCCGTTTTTATGCTTCTTAAAAAAAGCAGCATTTTTTTATTTTTGGCATATTGATTTGATGAAAGAGATACGGCATCTATCAAAGATATTCCGGATTTCAAGTATATACTGATATCGCGGCTAAATATTGCAAGTTCACCGGAAGTTATCTTATATTTTTTTTTGAATGTAAATTTGCTTAAAAATGTAAAGCTATCCTCTTTTATTTTTTTGTAGATAATGTTTTGGGATTTTAATCTGCGCTTTGCATCTTCCAGATTTAAAGCTTCTATTTTAGAATTTATTTTATTGCCAAGCCCGTCTATTCCGGAATATTTAAATATCAATGTTATCGTCCTCTTGCTTCAAGCTGTTGTTTTTCCAAAAAATCCTGTGCGCTTGCAATAGTATCAAATGTTTTTCCATTTTCCATATAATTTTCAAATAAATATAATTTTTTCTTATATTCTAACACTAATTTATCGCTGCTTCCATTTGGATAAACATCTAATCTAAAGCAAACTTTCTCTTTTTTATACTCATTTACATAATAATCGTCAAATACCGCTTTTTCCAAAATTTTACCGTTATAATAGTAAGCATTTACATCACTATTTTTTTCAAAAACATCAAGTGTTGCATTCGTATCTTCGCCGTTTATCAATATTCTGCATTCATTGCAATTATCGATACATCTTAAAGAGACATGACTTTTTTCCTCGCCGATTTTTGCAAGATACAAATTTAATTTTTCCAACTTCACAGATTCCTCTTCGGGGGATTTTACAGAAAAATTTTGAGCAAACAAACCATATGAGATTACTATCAACAGCAAAACCAATAACAATTCAAAAAGCGTAAACGCACCTCTTAGTCTTGACATTTGCTAAAATATATATCTCCATCATCTCCGTCTCCGCCCTCTTTTTTATCCCTGCCTAAAGATACAATATCGAAACTTTCGCCGTCAATTGTATATATATATTCCGTTCCCCATGAATCTTTGGGTGCAGATTTAGCTGAAAGATATCCACCGTTTGGATAGTTTTTATATCTTGAAGGATCAGGATTGTTTATAAGAGCATTAAGTCCTTCATCTAACTGCGGATAACTTCCGAAATCCGCCCTAAACATTTTGAGTGATTCACTTATGGTTTTCATCTGTATACAGACTAAATCTCTTCTTGCTTTTTCGCTTTGACCAACAATATTTGGTACAACAATAGCTGTAAGAAGCCCTAAAATCATGATAACTATCATGAGCTCCATAAGTGTAAATGCTTTTCTCAACTTTGTTCCTATATTTTAAATTTTTTTATGGATTATACCATAAAAAGCAACTTTTTAAGTTTATAATTAAAAGATATTATAGCTTTAATTATTTTTATATTAGTAACATTTTTAAAAAATTTAAGATTCTGCTTTATCCAAAAAAATGACTCTATATTTTTATGTATAGATTTCATATTATAAATAGCAATCAGTTCTTGCAATGAGCAAAAAATTATTAAAATATTATATCTACAGTTGTATAAACTATAAATATTTGTCTATTTCTAATATTTTATCATATTAAAATTTATTTTTACATTAATTCTTTCTTTATATGCAAATCAATTTTATATAACAATATATATCTGCATCAAATCTAAGCATTTTTAAGATATTTGGATAAATATGTAAAATTTAAGCAGGTAAAATTTGACAGCTTAAAAAATAGTATAAATTTTAAACTAATTTATATTTTTTAAAATTTAATATCACAATGTCATATTTGAAAAATGTGTTTTTATCTTTAATATGATAAATTTAAAAAATTTCAGAAAGTTTTTTTACAAGTTTTTCAAAAAAACTACTTTCATCAGGCAAAGATAAATTGAGCTCTTTTTGTTTCTTGCCCCACATGGATTCCGGGAAAAAACCATCTTCTTCAAATCTCGCCATTACATGTATATGCACATGCGGCACGTAATTACCAAACATCGCTATATTTATTTTTGTTGGATTATAATACTCTATCATGATTTTTTCGACTGTTTCCATGCAAAGATAGAGTTTTTGGCGCAAGTCATCAGGGCAGTCTGTCAACTCTTTGTATCTTTGCGCAGTAAAGATTTTAAGCCATGGTATATGTGACTCCTCTTTTATTATCTCTACAAATTCATTTTTAAAAATTACCATTTTAAATCCTTTTGCTCTATTGATTGGTATTGCCAAACCTTAACCTGTAAGAACATTTTTTGCAAAGCTCTTCTGTTGGCAAACCATCTTTCAGCCCTTTTGCTATATGTTTTGCGTTTGCAACTATATCGTATATGTTTTGAAAGTTCACATTTCCAAGCATAACTTTACCCTCATGATCCAAGCAGCATGGCACTACCGTACCATTGGATAATATGCCAAGCTGGCGGTTTAGTCCATAACATGGTGAATTATGCGACAAGTCATCGGCAGTGTTTGGCCAGCGAAAAAGTTCATCGAAATGTACCCTAACTCTTTTTGCGACTCTGAAACTATCTTTTTTGGCTAAATTTTCATTAATTGTTATATCATATTTTTGCTCAAGTATCTTAAAAATCTTTTTGTTAAATTCATGTGCTGTGTTTTCTTTGTCTAAATTCCAAAGTCTAAGGTTTATAAATTGATTTTCATTGCATTCCAATTTACAGGATATTAGTGAAAAAATTTGCGACATATATTCATGCAAAGTTATTTTCTTACTGTTCGCATCAAAACTGTTGATGGAGATATTAAGTTGTGTTATAGCATCGTGAGTTAAAACTTCGTGTTTGTGCAAATGAAGATAAAATCCGCTGGTAGTGAGAGATACTTTGTGTGAAAACTTATATGCCAAATCAAGGTAGTGTTTCAAATCTTTATTTAAAAGCGGATCACCCATTATATGCAGAGCAATCTCTTTTGTTTTATTTTTCAACTCTTTTACAATTTTTTCAAAAAGCTCAAGATTCATGACCTCAAGCTCTCTTTTTTTAGGTGGACAAAAGCTGCATTTCAGACCACAAATATTAATAATTTCTATATAGACGCGAAAAAATTTCATAAAGTGATTTTAGCAAAATAGCCTTTAAGGGTACATATGTATCTTCGTCGATCTCTTTGGTATTTTTGTAAAATTTGGATTGTCAAAAACCCAGAAACTGTTTCTCCTCCGTCATTATCGCGACAAAACGACAAGCTTACGAAGCAAGCGCGTATCGTGAGGGAATGCAGGAATCCATAAAATTGTTTATAAAAACAAAATTCCCGCAGAGACTATTATTCACGCAAGAATGATATATTGAATGATTTTTTCATTTCTTCAGATGTTAACTTCTCTTTGACACTGTCAAATATTTAATAAAATTAAAGAGTAAGACAATCAGAGTGTTTGAAGTTGTTTTTTTGTAAAAAAATACAATAAGTTTTTGAATGTCCCTTGATTTTATTAAATACGAAGATTTATTTTATACAGTGTCACGGGTAATTTCTTTGTGTTGCTTTCTTTGTTTGTACAAGAAAGTAACTATAAAAAAGTAAAAAAAGATATCGTTTTTTGTTTATCTAATGGATTGCCGTGTCGCTAACGCTCCTCGCAATGACAGAGTGGATGGTTGTCATTCCTGTGTTTTTTCTCCGTTATTCCCGTGCAGGTTGGAATCCACCAAATCCTGTATTCGCAAGGTTATCTTACCGCGCGACATTTACAATATAAAGAGTGTTGTACAGTATTTTATTCATCACTGTGTTGGAAGTGATAATAAAAAGATTTGCAGTTTGAGTTTTAATGATGAGGGCTATATAAAATATGAGCCGGGACAAACTGCCCAGCCCGCATCAGATAGCTGTCAATTTAGCTTATTTTCTTTCCAATATTCGCGGATAAGATTTTTGGTCTCAACAGGCAGCGGAACATAGCCGAGTTTTGTCAGTGCACTATCGCCTTTGTCAAACGCCCAATTAAAAAATGTAACTATTTTTTTGTTTGTGTCCGGTTTATCGGTAGGCAAAAGGATAAATGTAGCCGCTACTATAGGATAAGCGTTGTTGCCGTCTTGCAAAACCAAAAGCTGATAAAAGTTATCCGCCTTGCTCCACTTAGCTCCTTTGGCGGCAGCTTTAAAATTGTCGTCGTTAGGACTTACCCATTTGCCGCTTTTGGTTGTAAGCGTTGCGCGCGGGAGATTGTTTTTAAGCGCGTAGGCATTTTCAAGGTATCCGATAGAGTTTGGCGTTTGTGCTATCATAGAGGTGACGCCCTCATTGCCTTTGGCGGCGATTCCTACAGCCCAATCTATCGCTTTTCCAACGCCAAAGCTATCTTTCCACTCTTTGCTGACACCTGCTAAAAAGCTTGTGAAATTAAATGTCGTACCCGAACCGTCACTTCGTCTAACAACCGTAATATCGGCGTTTGGAAGCTTTAGATTTGGGTTGTCTTTGGTGATTTTGGCATCATTCCATTTTTTGATTTTGCCAAGATATATGTCGGCTAAGACTTCGTTTTTAAGTTTTAATTCGCCGTCTTTAATGCCGTTTATATTGTAAGCTACAACTATGGAGCCGATAAGCGATGGAAACTGTAGCAGTTTCGCGCTGCTCAAATCCTCATTTTTGAGCGGTTCGTCGCTTGCGCCAAAATCAACAACTCTTGAGGTTATCTGTTTGATCCCGCCGCCCGAGCCTATGGATTGGTAGTTTATCTCACTGCCGCTTTCTTGCCCGTAAGAATATGCCCAGCCAAAATAAGCAGGTGCCGGAAATGACGCCCCTGCGCCGTTGATTTTATCTGCCGCGATTAAGCCTGCAGAACATAGCAGTAAAACTGCGATACTCTTTTTTAACATTTTTATCTCCTAAAAGGTTTTTTATGAGGGAAAGTATAAGCGTTTTTTATTTCGAAAGGGTTACAAAAAAGGTTGTTATGGTTTGGTAATAGTTTTTGAGTAATATCCTGAAATTCAATAACAAAGGAGCGTTATGCTTTTACAAAATGAAGAAAAGTTAGACAAAATAAGAAGCGCTATCAGTAAAATAGGCATTATGATAATAGACGCTGGCTCTATGGTATCCGAAGCTCTTTTGGAGGGCGACAAAGAGTGGCTTGAAAAGGCGCGTGACAAACTCAAAAATATAGACGCCTATGCCAACCAAACAGACAATGAGATAGTTGCTTCATTAGCGCTTTTTGGAGCGGAAGCAGGAGATCTAAGAGAGCTCGTATCATATCTTAAGATAACAAACGAGCTTGTAAGAATGGCTGATAATCTAAGAGGATTTGCCAAAAATATAACTCTATACATAAATGACGCCGGACGTTTCGTGCTTTTAAAAGAGTATGTAACACAGCTCTACAAAGCCTCTACAAGTGCGGTAGTTACGGCGATTGGTCTTATCGGGAGCAAAGATAATGTTGAAGACTTGTACAGAAAAGTGATGGTAGAAGAGAGTAAGAGCGACGATTTATATGCCTTAATGGAAAAAAATGTACTGGATTTGAACATGCTGAGTGAGGATTTTATAGCCAACTATGCTAAAATTTTAAATACGGTAAGAAAACTTGAAAAGATGGCTGACCGCGCTGTAGCCGTTGCAAAGCTTGTATTGTTTGCCAAAAGCGGCGGAGAGCTTAAACTATATTAGGGGTTTTATGAAAGATACGGTAGTTATTATCGAAGATGAACAAGATTTGTTGGAATTGATGGAGTTTCATCTAAATAAAGCCGGATTTGACGCCATCGGTTTTTTATCCGCTAAAAATGTAGAAAAGTTTTTAAATGAAGAATTGTGCAGTTTGATGATAGTGGACAGAAATCTCAAAGAGAGCGAAGGAAGCGAATTTGTAGAGTATCTTCG
>JAIROK010000092.1 GCA_031257555.1 Campylobacteraceae bacterium
ATAGGAGGACTTATCTGGCTTGCGGCGGGCGGTTTGTTTTACACGGGCGGAGTTTACTTTTTTATGAATGACGAAAGAATAAAACACTTCCATGGTATCTGGCATCTATTTGTCATGGCGGGCTCAATCAGCCATTTTTTCACTATAGCGTTTTATGTGCTATAGCATTATTGGATTGTAAAAAAGCTAAAATCAAACAACAAAAACAAGTATTTTTAAAGTAATAAGTGAAATTGGAGAGGGTTTTAATAAAGTCCGTTTGTTTAATTTAATTTGCAAGACGCAAGTTTTAAACTTTGCGTCTTAATTTTAAAAATTTAAGGATTAACTGTAGCTTTATAGACAAATTTACCCTCTTTTACCTCTTTTATAACAGCAGAACGGATAGGGTCTCCACTCTTAGACATATTAATAATACCAGAAACTCCCTCGAAGTTTTTTGTTGCTTTTATATAATCATTTATGCACACGCTATCTTCCGGGTTTTCGCAATTATTCATAGCATTTACTATCAAAAAGTAAGCGTCTGCCCCAAGAGCCGTAAATGAAGCCATGTCTTTTTTACCTGTAGCTTTTTCATATGCGGCTATAAAATCACGCGAACGTTTTGTTGGTGGAGCTTCATAGTCAAATGTGTCGGTAAACATGTAACCCTCTACCGCTGCTCCTCCTAACTCCAAAAATGTAGGATTTGCTACGCCATCGCCTGAAAACATCGGTTTGTTTAACCCTATCTCTTTGGCTTGTCTTGCAAACATAGAGGCTTCAGGATGATAAAGAGGTAAGAAAATCATATCCGGATTTAGCGATTTGATTTGTGAGACAATGGCTTTAAAGTCTTTGTTTCCGGAACTTACAGCGATTTTTTTCACAATCGTACCACCGTTTTTAGCGAAAACTTCCCCAAATATTTTTGCAAGCCCAAGAGAGTAAACTTGTGCTTGATCTACCAATACAACAGCTTTTTTAAGACCAAGTGTCTGATAAGCATAATTTGCTACCACTTCGCCCTGAAATGAATCTGTGAAACATACACGGCTGACAAAATTGTTTCTTTGCGTAAGTTTGTCATTTGTAGCCGCAGGCGCTACTACCGTAATCTTAGCTTTTTCAGCTATTGATACGACCTGTTCAGTATTTGTACTGATAAGTTCGCCAACTATCGCAGCTACTTTTTCAGCTGAAATCAATCTTGAAGCCGCATTGGCAGCTTCGACTTTTTCACCTTTTGTGTCTATCAAAACTATCTTAATGCTATCACCGTTTTTTAGTGTCGGCTCCAATTTATTTGCAAAGGAAAGCCCTTCATATGCCGTTTGTCCGTAAGCAGCTATAGAACCGCTCATAGGCATTATGGCGCCTATTTTTATCTCTTTTGCCAATAGCGAACAAAACATGGCAAGTATTATGGGAAATACTATTTTTTTCATGTATACTCCTTGATTTAAGTCGTCTGATTTTATATCACTTTTACTTTAATTTGCTTAAACAAGCTTGGTTATGGTTTGGCATTTTGATTTTTTAAAGAATCTATATAATCTGCTATATCTCTTACCTCTTTGTCATTTACCGTGACTGCTTGTGAGCGCATTATAAATCCTGTGCCTTTGCTGTATCCGGAATCTCTTCTGTAGCTTCTAACCTCTTCTGCAATCTCATCTTTTGTAAGTGTTATCAAATTTCTGGCGTTTGGATATGAGCTTTTTTGGGCATTTTCTCCGTGACAGTAAATACATTTTTTCTCATAGGAAGCTTTTCCTTTTGAGATATTTGTTTGTTCACTGCTGCCGAAAATGAAGCTAAATATTCCTTTGTTGTTTTGTTTTTCATCAGAAAAGTATTTTTCGTAAGTTTCCAACGAAGAGTTTGTACCGCCGCCTTTTTTTATCTCTTCTTGCATGGCTTGTTCTAAAGGAGATTTTTTAAGTTGTTCTTCTTCGCTGTCCTCTATCACCTCAACGCTTCCGTTTATATCATTTCCTTGATATTTTTCCACAAGCTCTTTGAGCTCTTTGGCAAAATCGCCTGTTGCTTTTATTGTAACCTCTTCTTCAGCCAAACAAGCAGAACACAAAAACAAAACAACCAAAAAAATCGCTCTTTTAAACATACAAAATCCTTAAAAAATAAGATAAATTATAACAATTTTTAACTAATTTAACTTTTACTCTTCTCTCTCATCACTATATAAACGTGTAAAGCATCGATAGCTGCGGGTGTTATGCCGCTTATTTCGCTTGCGGCAAACAGCGTTGGGGGGTTGAAACGCTTCAATTTTTCAGCGGCTTCATTTCCAAGTCCGCTTACTTTTGTAAAATCAATGTCCGCAGGAATTTTCACCTCTAACATTTTACGCATTGAGGCTATCTGATCTTCTTGTTTTTGTATATAATTTTTATATTTGGCGATAATCAATATCTGCTCTTTTGCTTCATCGTCAAAAGCCGATAAAGAGGGTAGCAGTCTCTCTAATTTTTCAGCAGTAAAACTTTTTCTTGCAGCTATCTTTTGATAAGTTGTTTTATCATTTATACCCTCTTCTTCCAAAGAAGCCAAAAATGCTATATTTTCTTTTGAAGGAGTTAAAAAGTTTTCTTCCAAAAGCTCCAACCCTTCATGTATTTGATTTGCCTTGCGGCACATTTTAGAATATGTACATTCATCTATCAGACCAAATCTATACCCATACTCCATGAGTCTTATATCCGCATTATCTTCGCGCAGTAAAAGCCTGTATTCGGCACGCGAAGTAAACATTCTATAAGGCTCTTTTGTGCCTTTGGTTACGAGGTCGTCTATCATAACGCCTATATACGCTTCATCACGGCGCAAAATAAACGGCTCTTTCCCATCATACGACAAAACGGCATTTATTCCTGCGAACAAACCTTGCGCCGCCGCTTCTTCATACCCCGTTGTACCGTTTATCTGTCCTGCACAGTAAAGCCCTTTTATCTTTTTCGTCTCAAGCGTGTGTTTAAGCTCGGTAGGTTCTACATAATCATACTCTATGGCGTATCCGTAACGCACGATTTTAGCCTCTTCAAGTCCTGGTATAGTCTGCAAAAAACTCAACTGCACATCAGGCGGAAGCGAGGTAGAGAGTCCGTTTAGATAATATTCGCTTGCCTCTTTTGTCTGCGGTTCTACAAAAATATGATGGCGCTCTTTATCGTTAAAACGATTTATTTTATCCTCAATACTTGGGCAATACCTTGGTCCCACACCCTCTATCTGTCCCGTAAAAAGCGGTGCTCTATGGAAGTTGCTTTTTATAATTTCATGCGTTTTTGCATTTGTATATGTTATAAAACAAGGAAGCTGATAAGGGTTAAAGCTCTCTTTATCGGTTCTAAAACTAAGCGGAGAGGGTCTATCATCTCCTCCTTGAGCCTGCATTTTAGTAAAATCTATACTTTTAGCGTCAATTCTGGGACATGTGCCTGTTTTTAATCTCCCCAAAGCAAGTCCCAAATTTTTCAAAGAATCCGACAGTACGTTTGAAGCAAACTCTCCCGTCCTGCCTGCGTTTTGACGAAACTCCCCTATGTGTATGAGTCCTTTTAAAAAGGTACCCGTTGTTATAATAATCTTTTTAGCGTAATATCTATTTTGAATATGAGTTAAAACACCGCTTACTTCGCCATTTTGAGTGAGTATCTCTTCTGCAATCTCTTGAGCTACATCCAAGTTTTTTGTATTTAATACGGTGTTTCGCATAAAGATGCGGTATCTATCCATATCAATTTGCGCTCTTGTACCCCTTACTGCCGGACCTTTGGACTCATTTAAAATGCGAAACTGTATTCCCGCAGTATCTGTCGCGAGCGCCATTTGTCCGCCTAAAGCGTCAAGTTCTTTGGTCAAATGCCCCTTGCCAAGTCCTCCTATAGCAGGGTTGCAGCTAGCAGCGCCTATCTGCTCTACCAATATAGTAAGAAGCAGTGTTTTTTTGCCCATCTTAGCGCATGCCAAAGATGCTTCAATACCGGCATGCCCGCCGCCTATAACGATAATATCATATTTCATTGATTATAAACCTTCTGATTTTGCATAAATAAAGATAAATTTGCGTGTATTTTACCACAAATAATAACCTCTTTGCCAATTTGCATTTTATATTGCTGTGTTATAATTTTTAATCTATTTTATCAAAAAGGCGGACGATGTTTACCGGACTCATTAGAGAGACAGCCAAAGTCATAGATTTTAGCGGCAATATATTGACCATCAAAGCAAAACATAAACCAAAAATCGGCGACAGTATCTGTGTAAACGGCGCATGCTTGACGGTTGTATCTATTGACAAGGAAAGTTTTAAAGTAGAATTGTCATTTGAAAGCAGATCTGTTTTGGCGTTGGAAAATTTCAAAGGCAGTGTTCATATAGAGCCGTCTTTAAAATTAGGAGAGGGTTTGGAAGGTCATCTTGTCCAAGGTCATGTAGATGGCGTAGGCAAAGTCACCAAGATAGAACAACATGAAAACAGCACTGATTTTTATATAGCTGTTCCGCAAAGCATTTATAAATTTATGATACCAAAAGGAAGTGTGGCGATTGACGGCATAAGCCTTACGGTAAATGAGGTCGGTGAAGACTTTATAAGGCTTACTATTATTTCGCACACTATGAAAGAGACGCTTTTTTATACATATAAAACAGGGCGGCTTGTAAATATAGAATCTGACATGATAGCCAGATATCTGCATAACTTAACAACCAAAAAAAATACCGACAAACGAATCGAAATAGATAGAATAATGGCTATTTACTAATGAGGGGAATCTTTTTGCATAATAATGTCAAAATAATACAAAGCGATAAAACAAGCGGTGTCAGCAATGGTAAATACGAAAGTTTAAATCTGGGACTGCATGTGGAAGACAATCCATCACATGTAAATAAAAACAGAGAAATTTTTGCCTCTTTTTTTGGAGTTAATACAAGCGAGCTTTGCTTTATGGAACAAACACATAGCAATAATGCCGTGCTTATCAAAACAAACGATACACCAGCAGCAGACGCACTGATTACTCAAGAGAAAAATCTGGTTTTATGCATTATGATAGCCGACTGCGTGCCCGTTATACTGTTTGATATAAAAAACAGCGCTATAGCAGCTATACACGCGGGGCGCAAAGGGACATTTTCAGACATAATCACAAATACCATAAATGCTATGGCATATAATTTTAAAACCAAAACAGAAAACATAAAAGCCTTTATCGGGGCTTCGATAAAATCCTGCTGTTATGAAGTAAAAAATGAGGTTGCAAAAGAGGCAAAAGAGAAGTTTGCTTTTGCGCTTGAAAAAAGGAATGAGAGATATTTTTTAAACTTACAAGACATTATCAAATCACAATTAAGCAAAAACGGCGTCAATGATATTTTGCAAGACGATACTTGCACATGCTGTGATAAAAGATATTTCTCATACAGACGTGATGGCATATGCGGGAGATTTGCCGTTGGAGTAAAACTGAACTGTTAGACTCAATCAAAAAATGCCAAAATTTACATATCATTGAGCTATAAGGGTGCTATTTTATATCTTAAATGACAATTATCTCAAGTTCTAATTTCACGCCAAATTTTTGCAAAACACTTTTTTGGGCATCATCGATAAGCTCTATCGCTTCATCATAAGTTCCGCCTCCAAGATTTACTAAAAAATTTGCATGAACATCACTAAAAGCCATACCGCCCACTCTTTTTCCTCTAAAACCTGCTTGTTCTAAAAGTCTACCCGCATAATCGCCCAAAGGGTTTTTAAAACAGCTTCCGGCACTTGGTTTTGAAGGTTGATTTTTTCTCATATTTTTAAATTTTTCCAATCTTTCATGGTCAAAACCTGCTTTTTTTTCAAATAAAATCTCATAGATTACATCATTTATGTCACTGCTTCGATACGAAAAATTGATATTTTTTTTATCTATCCACCCTTTATGTGTAAGTACGCTCTTAAGATTATCCGATATGCAAAACTCTTTTAATCCTGCATTCATCTTGACGATACCGCCCAAAGTTCCGGGAAGTTTGTGCAGTAATTCAAAGCCTGCTATATCGTACTTTCTAGCATATGACAAAAGTTTACCGCCGATAGTTGCTGCTCCCACACGCAAAACATCTCCATCGTCTTTTATAAAATCAAATTTTTTTGAGAGCATAGCTAAAAACGGTGGATTTTCAGACATCAAAATATTATTTCCGCCTCCTATCAAAAAAATATCTTTTTCAAGAAACACTGCCTCATCTATAATGCAAACTTTTTTCACAGGACCTATTTTGATACTTGTATAGCGTGAAAAATCTATCTCTTTTTCCATCATGAAAATCTGTCTTTCATATACTCTTTGGGTATTAAAAACTCTTTTGTTTCTATCTTTTCATCATAAAAACCGCTGTCGTAGCCTATCTTAAACAGCATATCCACAGCTTCCAATTGTTTATCGTCCATACATATGGATTTGTCGTTTGCATATAGATTTAGATATTTATCCAATGTCTTATCATCCACACGCACCAAACCTCTATCCAAAAGCATGGAAGAGAGCTGTTTTTTGCAATTTACCGCAACCTTTACGGCTTTTATCAAGATGTCCTCGCATTCACATGCACGTTTTAACGGCATTGAACGTCTTAATGCCATTCCGCCAAGCGGTAAGGGCAGTCCGCCTTTTGACAACTCTTCCCAAATATCCCAAATCTCTCTTTCAACTTCAAGAGTATCATCGTAATTTAAAATACTCTCATGTATAAGAACTCCCGCATCCGTTTCATCTTCTAAAACAGCCTTTTCTATATCCAAAAAGTTTTTATAGACTATTTTTGCATTTGGATAAGCTGCTTTAAACAACAGTGCATTTGTTGTATTAGCACCGCTTAGGGCGACTTTGAAATTTTTTTTTAATCTTGAGCCTCTTTTTTTAATAAGTTTCGGACCATAACCATCGCCAAAGCTCACAGCTGTCCTTAAGAGTGCATAATCATTTCGTATCAATGGATAAAGAGCAAAACTTATCGCGCTTATGTCATAAATTCCTTTAAGCGCTTCATCATTTAGCGTCTGTATGTCAAGCGCTTTATTTTCAAATCTTATATCCGAATTTATCCAGCCAAATTTAATGGCATAATACATGAAAATATCATCAGCATCAGGCGAATGGGCAATTTGTAATGTTTTCAAAAATATCCTTTTTTATCACGAAACGGAATAAAATTATAAACAAACTTGTTATAAATAAACTTAATACACAGTAGTTTGCAAAGATTACAAAACAGATAATGCTTAACCTCATATAAATCAAGGCTTTTTAAAAACCAAAATGATAAAATAGTCTATTTTTAAATAAGGATTTTTGATGGCAGCAATAGACGAAAATAAAAGAAAAGCTCTCGAACTTACGCTCAAACAGATAGATAAAACCTTTGGCAAAGGTGCGATAGTGCGTCTTGGCGATAAAGAGATAGAGCCGATCGATGCGATAAGCACGGGCTCTCTTGGACTTGATATAGCACTTGGAATAGGCGGCATTCCAAAGGGTAGAATCATTGAGATTTTCGGACCTGAAAGTTCGGGCAAAACCACGCTTGCTCTTCAAGTTATCGCACAAGCTCAAAAAAGCGGCGGGATATGCGCCTTTATAGACGCTGAACATGCGCTTGATGTAAAGTATGCAAAAAATTTAGGTGTTGATACGGAAAATCTGCTTGTATCACAACCTGATTTTGGCGAACAAGCATTGGATATCGTGGAGACGATAGCAAGAAGCGGTGCGGTTGATGTAATAGTCATAGACTCCGTAGCTGCACTAACACCAAAAAACGAGATAGAAGGTGACATGGGAGACCAGCACATGGGACTCCAAGCAAGGCTCATGAGTCAAGCTCTTAGAAAATTAACAGGTATTTTACACAAAATGAATACAACTGTTATCTTTATAAATCAAATCCGTATGAAAATCGGTGTAATGGGTTATGGCAGTCCTGAAACAACGACAGGCGGAAATGCGCTCAAATTTTATGCTTCCGTTAGAATAGATGTCAGAAAACTTGCCTCTTTAAAACAAGGCGAAGAACAAATAGGCAACAGGGTAAAAGCAAAAGTTATCAAAAACAAAGTGGCTCCGCCATTTAGACAAGCTGAATTTGACATCATGTTTGGAGAGGGCATAAGCAAAGAAGGTGAACTTGTAGATTATGGCGTAAAACTTGACATCATAGATAAAAGTGGTGCTTGGTTTAGCTACAAAGAGACAAAAATAGGACAAGGAAGAGAAAATGCCAAAGCCTTTTTGAAAGAAAACAAAGATATCGCCGAACAGATAGAAGACGCCATCAGGCAAAATATGGGTACAGATGCTTCGTTTACAGCTATAGATAATGATTTGGAGAATGAATAATGGCAATGTTTATTGATGACATATACGCAGATGAAGTGCTTGACAGCAGAGGCAATCCGACAGTAAGGGCAACCGTTATTTTAAGCGATGGGACAAAAGCTTCTGCTATAGTCCCAAGCGGTGCAAGCACAGGAAAAAAAGAGGCGCTTGAACTTCGCGACAAAGATGAGAGATACATGGGAAAAGGTGTACTCAAAGCATGCGAAAATGTTACGAAAATTGCCGATGAGTTAATCGGTCTAAGTCCGTTCAATCAGGCAGCGTTAGATAAGATTATAAAAGATATTGATGGTACAAACAACTATTCAAATCTTGGAGCAAACGCTGCTCTTGGCGTGTCCATGTCCATAGCACGCGCTGCGGCAAAAAGTCTTGATATTCCGCTCTACCGTTATCTTGGCGGAGCAAATGCACTCACTCTTCCCGTGCCGATGTTTAACATTATAAACGGCGGAAGCCATGCGGACAACAGTGTTGATTTTCAAGAATACATGATAATGCCTCTTAATTTTAAGAGTTTTAGCGAAGCTTTACGTGCAGCAACAGAGGTTTATCACAATCTCAAAAATATCCTGCACATCAGCGGACACTCTACTTCACTTGGAGATGAAGGAGGCTTTGCCCCAAATCTAAAAGATAATGAAGAACCTATAAAAATTATCTTGGAAGCTGTTAAAAAAGCAGGCTATACGGCAGGAAAAGATATCGCTATAGCTCTTGATGTTGCAAGCAGTGAATTTTACGATGAAAAAAAAGGCTATAGCCTCAAAGGTGAAAACAGGATACTAAAAAGCAGTGAACTCATAGAGTATTACGTAAGTTTATGCGAAAAGTATCCTATCGTGTCCATAGAAGACGGACTTAGCGAAGACGATTGGGACGGCTGGAAGCTTTTGAGCGAAAGACTTGGCAAAAAAATTCAACTCGTAGGCGACGACTTATTTGTAACAAACAAAAAAATATTACAGCAAGGCATTGATAAAGGCGTAGCAAATGCTATCTTGATAAAACCAAACCAAATCGGCACGATAAGCGAAACGATGCAAACGGTGCGTTTAGCACAGCGAAACAACTATAAATGCATCATGAGCCACAGAAGCGGAGAAAGCGAAGATGCATTCATCGCTGATTTTGCAGTTGCATTAAATACCGGTGAGATAAAAACAGGAGCAATGGCAAGAGGAGAGAGAAGCGCAAAATACAACCGATTGCTTGAAATTGAAACCGAATTGGAATTTGGAGAGTATCTGGGAAAAACGCTTTTAAAAAATGGTTAGGGACTTTTTGCAAAAAATAGACAAAAAGAGGTTTGTTACTTATAAAAACAGGGTTTTGATCGGTTTTTTAGTTATTATTTTTGGAATTTACGTCGGAAATATACTTTTTGGCAAAAGCTCATTTGAAGTATTGTGGAGTTTAAAAAGTGACAAATCAAGACTTGAAAGACACATTGATGGGCTGAAAAAAGAAAATTCCGACCTCCAAAAAAAACTTTTTGAACTTCAGCAATTAGACCCAGATACGAGAAAAGAGTAGTCAAAAGACCTCTCCCCAGATATCTGCGGCACATACAAAACAAAAGTGCTCTGCTGTGTTCCCACCCTGAAGCATTGCTTTCGGATATATTGCACAGGTCTAAGGAAAGGCGAATGACATAGTAGCTGTTTTTGACTTAAATTATAATTTCAAAAAACATTTCGCGATAAATTTAAACGGACAATTTCATAAATATGAAATTATGGATCGATTTTGGCAATAAAATAATTTATCGCCTCAAAGAATTTTATACGATACTTCATCTGCTCATAATAAATCTATTTTATAGTAGAAATTCGAATGAGAATCCAAACAAACTTAAAAGTGAACCTGCCAAACTTATCTACAACAGTAGAAATTCAAACAAAAGTCTAGACTCTACATATACAAATATAACATAAAACATATCAACATATCAATATGTTTTTTATTTTTCTTAAAAAACATATTTACCCCCCCCTATATAATT